>DASZUP010000395.1:0-14529 GCA_035547635.1 Pirellulales bacterium | reverse complement strand
GCTTGCGCACAGGCATGAGAAGGCGACTTTCATCTCGCGTTCCGACTTCCGACCTCGCAAAGATGGCCAAGCACGTGGGGCGCCTTCGGGAAAGTTGGCGTCGCGCGCGGGGAACGTACTCCGGGAGAAGAAATGCAAAATGCAAAATGCAAAACGCAAAATGCAAAACCGGAGATGGCTTCGGGACGTTTTGCACTTTGCATTTCCCTATTCCGCCTGCTTGTCGTCGTTGGCGGCGAGCGGAATGACGAGGACCGGGCGAAGTCGAGTGCCCAAAGATGGCCAACTTCGACGGGGAAAGTTCGCAGCGCGAGCGGGCGGTTTTCATTCCGCATACCGCATTCCGACTTCCGACTTCCGACTTCCGACTTCCCAAAGGTGGCCAAGTTCGAGAGGGAATGCTGAGCGTCTTTGGAAGGCCCGCCCTCTCCCCAACCCTCTCAGTGGGAGAGGGAGTATGCAAAGCGCCTGATGAGGCTAGATCGGCATGCGGAGTTATTGTTCGCGGCGTTTGCGACGCTTGCCGGGATTGGCTCGGTCGTCGGCTGACTTGGGGCGGCCGGGCTTTTTGACGGATTTTTTGCCGGATTTCGTGCGGCCGGGACGGTCGCCTTCCGGCCGGCGAGTCGATGCGCCTTTGCGCTGAGCAGGCCGTGCCGCTTTGGGCGGCCGGGGCTTGCGCTCGACGATGCGAAAGTCGAGTTCGCGCCGGTCGACGTCGACCCGGGCGACAACGACCCGGACCGGATCGCCGAGGCGAAAGCTGTTGCCTGCCCGGTGGCCCGCCAAAGTATGCGTAGCGCGGTCAAAAGCGTAGTAATCGTCGGCCAGCGAGGTCACGTGGATCAGACCCTCGGCCGGCAGTTCCACGCCTTGCGCAAACAAGCCGAACTGCTCGACGCCCGTTACGACCGCGTCCAGTTCCAACCCGATCTGATCGCTGAGGAAGTGCAGCAGCTTGACCTTGGTCAACTCGCGCTCGGCCTCTTCGGCACGCCGTTCGCGGTCGGAACAATGTTCGCCGAGCGCAATCAGCTCGCCCAGGTCGTTGCGGGGCTTTTGCCTGGTCAGCAGTTGGTCGATCAGGCGGTGGATCGTCAAGTCGGGATAACGACGGATCGGGGAGGTGAAATGGCAGTAGCACTCGCTCGCCAAGGCGTAATGGCCCGCTTGTTCCGGGCTGTAGGCTGCCCGCTGCAAACTGCGCAACACTGCGTAGTTGACGGCTTGTCTTTCAGGCCTGTCCGCCACGTCGTTCAGCAGCCGCTGAAGTTCAAACCGGCTCTCCAGGCTTTCGGTCTGAAAGCCCAGCGACGAGACGAACTCGGTCAGCGATTTCAACTTCCGCGGATCGGGGGCCTGGTGTACTCGACGCAAGAAGTGCCACTCTTGCGCTTCCAGCTTCTCGGCAACCGCCATGTTCGCCGCCAGCATGAACTCCTCGATCATCTGGTGGCTCTCCGTGTTCTCCACCCCATGGGCGCCAACCACGCGGCCTTGCTTATCGAGATCGACCTTCAGTTCCCGCAGCGACAACTCGAGGGCGCCTTTCTGCATCCGCCGGCGCCGCAGGATCATGGCCAGCTCGTGCATGCGGCCCACCAGCGCGTGAACCTCGGGAGTCAGCCGCTTGCTCCAAGCTTCAGGGGCGGCCAGGTAGTCGTCGACTTCTTCGTACGTGAACCGCCGTTTGCTGCAGATCGCCGCCGAGTGCAGCTCCGTCGACACGTGAGCGCCGTCGGCCGTGAATTCGAGAAACGCGGTCTTGGTGTAACGCACGCGCTCCGGCTGCAAACTGGCCAGGCCGTTGGAAATGATTTCCGGCAGCATCGGAATTACACGGTCCGGCAAATAGACGCTGGTGCTGCGCTGGCGGGCTTCGCGGTCCAGCGGGTTGCCGGGACGGACGAAATGCGAAACGTCGGCGATGTGGACGCCCAGCAGCCAGTGCCCGTTCGGTTCTCGTTTGAGCGAGATCGCGTCGTCGAAGTCGCGCGCGTCGACCGGATCGATGGTAATGATGGTCTCGGCCGTCAGATCAACGCGCTCCGCGGGGATCGACTCGTCGAAACGTTCGGCCTCGAGGCGCGAGGCCTCCAGTGCGTCTTCAGCGAACTCTTCGGGCAGACCATATTCCCGGATGATCGATATCGTCTCGACGCCCGGCTGGCCGCGCGGACCGAGCACTTCCGTGATCACGCCTTCGCCATCGTGGACATGCGTTGGAAAGCGGACCATTTCGAACACCACTTTGTCGTCCGGCTGCGCGTTCTTGGCGCCGGGATCTCCGACCGCGATCGGGTTGGCGAACACCGTGCCGTCAACCTGCACGTAAGCGCTGCCGTTTTGCTCAAAGTAGACGCCGACGAACTGGTGCGTCTCGCGTTCGATGACCTCGACGATCGCCCCTTGCGGCTGACCGAAGCGGCCGCGAGCCTTGAGCAGCTTGACCAGCACCAGGTCGCCGTCGGCCGCGTCGCCGGCATGATCGGCGGCAATGTAGATGTCCTGATCGCGCGAATGGTCCGCGCCGGCGCCCGCCGGCCGGACGAAACCGAAGCCTTTGGGGAGCCGGCGAAACACGCCGCTCAACCGCCCGTTCTTGCCGGCCTTGGATTTGTCTGTTTTCGTTTCAGCTTTTCCGGCAGACTCTTGCGCGGCGCCCGGCAGCACGCGGTGTTTGTCTCCGTAGGTCAATTTGCCCTGGCGGACGAACCGCTTGATCAGGCGTTTCAATTCCTGAAGCCGCGTCTCGGGAACGTTCAGTTTCTTGGCAATCTGCCGCGGTTTCAGCGGCCGGTAGTTGGGCCGCAAGATGAATTCGAGCAGCTCTTGAGATAGATCGTTGTGTTCCATAGTTCTCGTGTATTCTTGAATTTATTTTCGATTCGGCGTTTCAACGCGCGTTCTTCTCCACAAGCGACGCGCGCGGCAGGCGAGAACACTCGCTCTGGACAGCGCGAAACCAAGGGACTTCCCGCGCGAAGGCCGCCGTTTGCCGCGCCGCAGTTGAATTGACAGGCTGCGCGTGCCGCAGGATCGCGTGCCAGCTTCGGGCGCGCATCATTGCCTGTCCCAAGACGACGCCGCGAGGCGCCGGCGATGTTATTGCGCGCTCGTGGCGGCGGTGCGACACTCTTGATCCGTCGCGTTTCCTTTGAATAGCTTGCGGCCCAAGCTGGCATTGAAACTGGTCCACGAACTTTCGACGTTCGGGTCTTCTCGTATTTGCAGTTCGAAGCTGTGCAGCTTGGCGTCGAGGTTGTCGAGATGGTGCAAAGCCACCGCTTCCAAGGTCATCGGCAGCTTGGGGCTGCCAAACTCGTATTGGCCATGATGGCTGACGATCATGTGCTTCAACCGCAGCGCCAACTCCGTGGGCATGGTTTCTCCCGAGAGCCGTTCCGCCTCGCGGATTTTGGCTTCCAGCAGGCTGACGGCCATCACCAGGTGGCCGATCAGTTGCCCCTCGTCCGTATAGGCAAAGCCGCGGTCGTAGCTCAATTCGTCGATCTTGCCCATGTCGTGCAGGAAGGCGCCCATCAGCAGCAAATCCGGATCGACGGCCGGATAACAGCCGACGACGCGCGTCACGACTTCCATCAGATTGACGACGTGCTCCAGCAGACCGCCCACGTAAGCGTGATGGTTCTTCACGCCGGCCGGGGCCCGCGTGAAGCGGTTCATGAAGTCCTCGTCCATCAAGAAGCAGTCGGCCAGCGTTCGCAGGTGCGGATTGCCGATGCCGCGCAGCAGTTCGCCCAGCCGCAGCGCCAAGCGCTCAATCTGAGCCGGGCTGACGGGCATGAAGTCCGCGTAATCGACCTCGTCGCGCCGCGCCTTGCAGATGTTGCTGGCAATCAGTTGCATGGCGCCCTGGTAAAGCTGAGCCGTCCCTTCGACGCGCACGAAGTCGCCATCGTCGAAATTGCGGTATTCCGCTTCGCTGGCATTCCACATCCGGGCGCTGATGGTCCCGCTGCGATCGGAAAGCTCGACTTGCAGATACAGGTTGCCGTTGCGGTTCGGGCGCAATTGCTTTTGCGCCGCCAGGAAAATCTGGTCCACCGCTTCCTGGTGACCAAACTGATTGATGTATCGTCGAGGCATCGAGAGCGGCTTTCCAGCACGAACCAGGAGAGAAACGGATAGGATTGAAAACGAAAGGCCGCGCAGCGGAGCTGCCCGCGCGATACCGCCTGATTCTAGGACCTTGGTCTGGGAGCTACAAGGGCCGACGCGGCAAGGCTTTGGCTTAACCCGGCTAGCAGGAGAACGCCGCGCGAACGAGGAAGCGTCGCCGTGGCTGCCTGGAAATCTCTGGCTGGCGTTTGCCTTTGTCTGCTTTTGCCTCGCAGCTTCGGCGCTCAACGCCCCGGTTAGCGCCATCCGTTTGACTGGCGGTCGCGCGACAGGTTGCTGGCAGGCAGGCAAAGCCAGAGAAACAGGGTTGGCGTGAAAATTACCGTTGGGGTCACAGGCGGCACGGCGCCACTCAGCGGCCCCAGACCGCCCGGAACAAGCCATTTTCTTCAAAATAATCCGAAGATTCGTTAAAGTCCGCCACCGAGTGATCTTGCGGCCCGGCGCCGCCGCCAGTAGACTTCCGCCGCTTCTACCTGTCTTTTGCGGGGATTCCCCCAAAAACCTGAGCTGGTTTCCGCCGTTTGCCGGCTCGGCGAGCGGCTGCCCGGGTGGTAGGGCAT
This sequence comes from Pirellulales bacterium, assembly GCA_035547635.1. Lineage (GTDB taxonomy): Bacteria > Planctomycetota > Planctomycetia > Pirellulales > JAICIG01 > JAICIG01. The sequence goes on along the minus strand of DASZUP010000395.1, from coordinate 9,823 downwards.
TTTTCTTGCATTGGGAACTCGGGCTCTTAGAATGGAACTAAGCTCCCAATTCCCGTAATCCCAACAGCTTCGGTGGATGATGAAAGCTGCGGTGATTGGAAGTCTGGTTAGTGCAGGTCTCCTGATTTTGGCGGCGGGCGGTTTCTCGGAGTCTCGGGAAGCCTTTGCCCAACGTCACGTCGGCCAGGAACCGAGCGCCGGCTCGGATCTGATTGCCTTTTCGACGGCTGCGGGCGATAGCCAGCAGATCACCATCATCGACCCGACCCGTCGGGTGATGACGGTGTATCACGTCGACGGCGAAGGCCGGATCGCGTTGAAAAGCGCACGCCAAATCGACTGGGACCTGAAGTTGATGCAATTGAACAGCGCCGCGCCTCTTCCGCAGGAGGTTCGGTCGATGGTCCAGCCGTAGTCATTTGCCCACGCGGTCGTCGAGCCAGGGCGGATGACAAAGAGTTTCCCTTGCCAGGGAAAGGATGTGTGGAGATCTGCATGGCCCGCAAATTGGTTCCGCTCACCGAAGCCGCCGAACAACTTGGTCTCAGCCCCGACGAACTGAACGAAATGCGTCAGAACGGGGAGATTTATGGTTATCGAGACGGCGCAAGCTGGAAATTCAAACCTGAAGACATTGAGAAGCTTGCCGAAGAACGAGCCGCCAGGGCTTCGGGCGGCGGCGACTCGGGGATTGGCGCCGGCGACTCGGCCGTGCTCTCGAGCGAGCCGAGCGACTCCTTCGACGACGGCGACGACATGGTGTTGTTGAGCGAGGTTGAGCTAGGCGCGTCGGCCAGCACTTCCAGCACCGTGATCGGCAAACCCGGCAAAGGACAGTCGGCCGAAGACAGCGATATCAAGCTGGCCCTCGACGCCGCCAAGCAGCAACCGTCGGTTCCTGCACATCACGATAGCGACGTGTTGCCGGTGGATTCTGACGATGACTTGACGATCAACCTCGGCACCGGCAGCCAGCTCGACCTGTCGAGCCCGGAGGCGCATTCCGATTCGGCCACCCAATTGCAGGCCGCCCAGCCGATGCGGCCCGAAGATCAGGGCCCCGGCAGCGATCTGATCCTGGGCGGAGGCTCCGGCAAGAACCTGGGCGCTCCCGGCAGCGATCTGACGTTGGGCGGCGATTCCGGCAAAGGCCTGGGCGGCCCTGGCAGTGATCTGACCCTCGGCGGAGATTCCGGCAAAGGCCTGGGCGCTCCCGGCAGCGATTTAACCCTGGGCGTCGAGTCGGGCGGCGGCGGCGCGCCGGGCAGCGATTTGACGCTCGGCGATTCCGAGGACGCTGACGTGTTCGCTCTGCAGGAAGATCCGAGCGGCAGTTCCAAGGTACGGTTGGGCGCCGAAGGGGCCAGCGTGCTTGATTCGCCCGGCGCCGGCGCGGGCAGCGATATTACGATCAGCCCGGGAGACAGCGGCATTTCGCTGCTGGATCCGAGCGACAGCGGACTGTCGCTCGAACAACCGTTGGAGCTCAGTTCCGCCGACGACGAATCGTCGTTCGACCTGAGCAGCGATTCCAGCGGCACGCTCGGAGACAGCTCGGCGGATTTCGACTCCGACGCGGTGATGGAGATCAAGGGAGAAGACGACTTCCTGCTGACTCCGCTTGAGGAAGCCGGAGACGAGGAATCGCAGGACAGTGGTTCGCAGGTTATCGCGCTTGATTCAGACACCGGCGAGTTCGATGACGCCGCGCCGACCATGCTCGGCGCCGACGCCGGCGGCGTTTCGGCCGGGCTGTTGGAAGAGGATTTGGGCGGCGGTTTCGGCGCCGGACCGGACGCGGGCTTGGGCCAGCTTGGCGCCTCGCCGGCTGCAGCCGGACTGAGTCCGTCGCTGGCTGCAGGACCGGGCATGGTGATGGCGCCGGTAGGCGCCGAAACGCCGTATGGCGTGTTGACCATGGTCATGCTCTCCTTCGGAGCGCTGTTCCTGGCTTTGACCGGAACCATGATGTTCGACGTGGTAAGAAACATCTGGAGCTTTGACAGCCCGTATGGCTCGAGCAGTTTTTTGATGGACAACATCCTGACATTGTTTGAATCTTGAACGTGAAAGACACAGCCGGCGCAACGAGGAGCGGCCAGGGAAGGCCAGGCCTCGACCGGCGGCCGCCGGCCGTTGAGATGCCCCGGACAGCGGCGCCGTTTGCCGTAGCCGCCAGGTAGTGCGGCGGGATCGAAAGGAGTCGAATCATGTCTCTGCGAGGTTTGACGGCGGCAGGCGCCGCCGCGCTCGTGCTGAGTTCTTCGCTCGGCTGCCAATTGGCGCCGAAAAGCCACCTCGACGCCGCCCAGATGCAAAACCGCAATCTGAGCGAACAGAACCGGGCGCTGGCGGCCGAGAACGAGAACCTCAAGGCGCACCATCGCACGCTCGAAGATCAGTTGAAGCAGGCCGAAATGGAACTGGCCGACCTGGATGAGCGCATGGGACTCGACCATCGCAAGCTCTCCAACTACGAGCGTGAACGCGAGCAGTTGCAGAAACATTTAGGCGGGCTGGTCCGCGGCCGCGGCGTGCCCGCCAGCATCAGCAAACGCCTGGTGCAGCTCTCCGAGCAACACGCCGGGCTGGAAATCGATCGCGACACAGGAGCCGCCAAGCTCGACACGGACGTGCTGTTCGACAGTGGCGAGGCAAAGTTGCGAGTCGATTCGCATGCGCTGCTGGACGAGTTTGCCGTATTGCTGCAGTCGCCGGAGGCCGAGGCGCTGCGAGTGATGGTCGTCGGCCATACCGACAATCGCCGCGTCATCAAGCAGACAACCCGGCAACGGTATCCGGACAACTGGCACCTGAGCACGGCCCGAGCCTTGGCCGTGGCCGAGTACTTACAGAGCAAAGGCGTCCGCGAAGATCAGGTGGGCATCGCCAGTTTCGGCCGGCACCAGCCGATTGCGTCGAACCAGACCGCAACCGACCGTCAGCGAACCCGCCGCGTCGAACTGTTCATCACCGGCCCGGATACGCCGGTGGTCGGCTGGCATGACGGGAAGACGGGCTTGTATTGAGCAGGCCCCCGGACCGAGCCCCGTTTCTCATTGGAGCCGGTTCTAGTTGTGAACGCGCTCGTCGTCTTCCAGGCCGAGCCGCTTCATCTTCTTGTACAGCGTGGTGCGGTTGATGCCTAAGGCGTCGGCCGTGGCATGACGGTTCCAGTTGTTCGAGGCCAGGGCGTCCAGGATGATCTGGCGCTCGGGCGCTTCGAGGGCTTGCTTGAGCGTCCGGCCGGCGGCCGATTCGAAGACCACCTGACGCGCGGCGGCCAGAGCGGGCGGCAGATCTTCCACGCCGATCGTATCGTTCTTGCCGAGCAGCACGGCGCGTTCGACGACGTTCTGCAGCTCGCGCACGTTGCCGGGCCAGTTGTATCTCTGCAGCGCGGCCAAGGCGCCGTCCGTGAAACCTCGGACTCGCTTGTTAGATTCCTCGCAGACGTGCTCCAGGAAGTGCTGGGCCAACAGCGGGATGTCCGCGATCCTCTCGCGCAGGCTGGGCAGTTCCAGGTTGATAACGTTCACGCGATAGTAAAGATCCTGGCGGAAGCGGCCCTCTTCGACGAGCTTTTCAAGATTCTCGTTCGTGGCCAGGATCACGCGCGCGTCAACGCGGAATGTCTTCGTGCCGCCGACCTGCTCGAACTCGAACTCCTGCAGCACGCGCAACAGCTTGACCTGCATACCGGGACTGGCCGTGCCGATTTCGTCGAGGAAGATCGTGCCTTCGTCCGCCTGGGCAAACTTTCCGATCTTGTCGTAATTGGCGCCGGTGAACGATCCGGCGACGTGTCCGAACAGCTCGCTTTCCAGGAGCGTTTCCGGCAGGGCCCCGCAGGCGACCTCTACAAACGGACGGTCGCGGCGACTGCTGCGGCGATGAATGGCCCGGGCGATCAGCGACTTGCCCGTTCCGCTCTCTCCGGTGACCAGCACCGTCGCCTTGGTGTCGGCGACGCTGTCGATAACGTCGAACACGCGCCGCATCCGGGCGTCGTGACCGACGATGTTTTCCATGCCGAAACGCAGGTCCAACTGGGCTTTCAGGCTCTTGTTCTCTTCGATGACTTGCCGTTGATTGAGAGCGCGTTCGATGGAGAACAGCAGTTCCTCGTCGAGCAGCGGCTTGGTCAGCAGATCGAAGGCCCCATTCCGCAGGGCCTCGACGGCCGTCTCCACCGTACCGTAGCCGGTGATCAGAATAACGGCCGTTTGCGGGCTCACGCGGCGGCAATGGGCCAGAATGTCGAAACCGTCGTGCTCCCCCAGCCGAACATCGACCAGCGCCAAATCGTACGTCTTGCGATCGATCGCCTCGATGGCGGCTTGAAAATTGGCGGCCGTGTCGACCTGAAATCCTTGCTCTCGGAGCCAATCGCTCATGGATTCGAGCAGGTGTCGGTCGTCGTCGGCCAGCAGAATCGAGGGACGTTTCATCGTGAGATTGGGGCCAGGGGCAGCGATGTGTTTTCGATAAGGCGGGAGGAATAGCGACTCCCTGTCGCCAGTTATCTACGTCACGCGTTGCCATTGGTCAACAAAACAAGCAGGCGGCTCTACGGCGCTTGGGCGTCGGCGGCGCCGCCTGCTGCACGGCTTTTGGTCTAGCACTTCTGAGGGCGACCGGATGAAACGAATCTGCCGGTTTGCCCGGCCGCACGCCCCGCAGCGGCCCCCCAGAAGCGTTTACCAGTTGCCGCGTCTGGCCCATACGTATAACCTAGTTAGTAGGGGGACGGCTGTGCGTCAGGTCGTCTAATAGGGTAAGGGGAACTTTTATGCCAACACGCTTACTGATTGTTGACGACCACGAAGTAGTCCGAAAAGGAATTGCCAACCTATTGGAGGGCACGGATCTCGAGGTCGTGGGAATGGCCGCCAGCGGCAATGAGGCGCTGAAGGTGGCTCAAGAGCTCCGGCCGGACGTCGTCTTGCTCGACATCCGCATGACGGAGGGGGACGGCCTGTCGACCTTGGAAGAAATGCGGCAGGCGCTTCCGGATTGCCGCGTGATCATGTTGTCCACGTACGACAATCCGACCTATATCGCTCGGGCCAACGCCCTGGGCGCCAGCGACTACTTGCTGAAAGACACCACCCGCGAGCAATTGGTCGGAGCGATCAACGCCGTGGCCGCCGGCGATGCGCCGTCAAGCTTTGGCGAATTGCGTCGAGTGGCAGGGACCATGGCCACCCGGCAGAAGCAAGAGGACGTGAGCGTTGCGTTGACCCAGCGCGAGACCCAGGTCTTGCGTCACCTGGCCTTGGGGTTGAGCAACAAGGAAATCGGCCGTTCGCTGTCGATCAGCATCGAGACGGTCAAGGAACACGTCCAGCATTTGTTGCGGAAGATCGACGCCACCGACCGTACGCAAGCGGCCGTTTGGGCGGTCCGCAAGGGTCTGGTTTGAACTCGCTTCGTGCGAACTTCGTTTCAATAACCGCTCGCGCAATCGCGCGGCGAGCGGAGTTTGGTCGGTTCAGATGGCGACATCATCGCACGCTGTGACCGCGGACGAATTGTTCCGCATGCCTTCCGGGAAGGTTCGCTACGAATTGGTGCGAGGCGAATTGCGGCCTATGAGTCCGGCGGGCAGCGAGCATGGCGTCGTGACGATGGAACTGGCCATGCGCCTTGCGGCGTTTGTCAAGCAGGATCACTTGGGAGTTGTTTTCGGAGCCGAGACGGGATTTCAACTCGAGCACAATCCCGATACCGTTCTGGCGCCCGACATCGCTGTGGTTGGGCAGGCGCGAATCCCAGCATCTGGAATCCCTAAGGGGTACTGGCCTGGAGCGCCGGACCTGGCGGTTGAAGTCGCGTCGCCCAGCGACTCCGAGCGCGAGATGAACGCCAAGGCAATCGCCTGGCTGACGCATGGCGCCCGCGAGGTTTGGGTGGTCGACGCTCGGCATCGCACGGTCGCGATCCACTCTGCAGGAAAGCCTGCCGTCGTGCTAAATGAAAGCGACCAATTAGAGGGCGGAAGCGTGGCGCCCGGCTTTGCCTGCCAGGTGGGCGAATTGTTTCCGGCGACTTCCGCCTGACGTCCGCTTCAACGCGACGTCAGTTGGCGCGAGGATGCGCCTTTTCGTAGGCGGCCCGCAGGTTGGCGGTGCTGACGTGCGTGTAGATTTGCGTCGTCACCAGGCTTTTATGGCCCAGCAATTCCTGCACGCTGCGAATGTCGGCGCCGCCGTCGAGCAAGTGGGTGGCAAAGCTGTGGCGTAGCGTGTGCGGAGTGGTCCGCCGGTCCAGACCGGTAATGGTCAGATACTTCTCCAACATCCGGCCTACGCTGCGCGTGGTGAGCCGGCGGCCGTGGCGGTTGATGAATAGCGGCGCATTGCGTCCTTCCGGTTCGCGAGGGCTGACTCGCCGAACGCGCAGCCACTGCTTGACCGCCTGAGCGGCGAATGAGCCGACTGGCGACAACCGCTCGCGCTTTCCTTTGCCGCGAACGCGCACGATGCCAGCCGCCAGATCGAGATCGCCTTCGTTCAAACCGACCAGTTCGCTGACGCGCAAGCCGGCGGAATAGAGCACTTCCAGAATGGCGCGGTCGCGGAGGCCGAGCATCTCGCTAGCCGGCGGCGCTTCGAGCAATTTGCCGAGTTCCTCTGAAGAGAGGAAGTGCGGCAACGAACGGCTCTTGCGAGGATTTCGCAGCGGTTTAGCGGGATTGGACTTCGCCCAGCCTTCGCGTTGCCCGAAGCGGAAGAAGCTGCGCATCGACGCCAGCCGCCGGGCGATGGTCGACTTGGCCAGCCCTTGTTCGTGCAGGCCGGATAGATAACCGCGCAAATCCAGCGTAACGATATCCCCGGGCGACGGCGGCTGGCCGTAGCGCTCGGTCAGATATTCCGCCAACGCTTCGAGATCTTCGCGATAGCTCTTGATCGTGTAAGTCGAGCAATTGCGCTCGACTTGCAGATACTGCAGGAATCTGGCAATGGCCGTCTGCATCGACGCCGCCAGGCTCAGGAGGTTTCGTCCGAGTCGGTCGGCAGCGCCAGGTTGAAGCGACGCGCACGCGCCGGTTCCGGCTTGGGCGCTTCCTGGCGTATCTTCTGGCTCAAGACGGCGGCATCGTACCACGTGAAGCTCAGTTCCGGGTTGGAAGCGTAACGACCGAGCATCCGCAGCGTCTCGGCGCGGCTCGCGTCGTCGTAGAGAAATACGTAGCGTTCGGCGCCTTTGACTAAGGCGAGAACATTAATATCCTGGGGCACGGTCAGTATCCTCCTTACGACGATGCCTGGCGATTCACGCGGGGGATCGACAACAATCCGTGCTGAAAACCTTCCCGCAGCCTAGTGGTGTTATCGGACGACAGGCCAGCGCCACACCACTCGCGTTTCGCCAGCGCCGCCGCGGGCTGTGAGCATCTCAGAAATGTGCATGTGACAACAAAAGCGGATGAAATCATCGCTGCGCTGCAAGTAGGCCTGCCATCCGCCATAGCGGGCGTCGTCGCGAAAATAGACGTAACTTGCTAAAGCCGCCGTGACATCGGGATCGTGGCCGTTGTAGGTTTTCGTGTGCCGCAGCACCGGGTCGTTGCTCGGCTGGCAAGGCGGCGGACTGGTCATCGGCCCCAACGGAGAGAAACCTCGCGGGTTAGGCCAATCAGACGGCAAACCAGGCACGGGGGGAGCGGTCGTACCATCTATGCCAATCGCAGGGGACGGAGGGAGCGGTTGCTGGTAGGCGACCTGCTCTCCTCGAGTCGGGTCTCCATAGCCCGACGGTCCCGGATAAGGCTCCGTGGGACCTTCTTGGGGACCGATCCCCGGACGTCCGTCAGCCGGGTAACGCTGTTCGTGCTGGCTTGGCGTTGGCAGCAGCACGGACGATTTGGAATAGCGCGGCGTCTGCGTCTTCATCTGAGCTCGAGCCAGCGCCATTTCGGACTCGAAAATCAACGGTCCCGGAATCTCGTCTTCAGCGGGAGTGCCCCAAGGCAGTCCGTATCCCGGCGGAATGGGGTGGAAACATGGATTAGACGCATACCATTCCACCTGCAAAGCGAACCGCGGCGGATAATAAGGGGAGTAGTCCGTCACGGCGCCAACGACGATAGCATCGACGCCCAGCAGTTGCGCCAGCCGCCTGGCTTCCGCCGGGCCGTTGAGCGACAAGTCGTGAGCTTCCAACGTCTTTTCCACCACCCCGATCGGAATGACTTCAAAGCCGGGCACGCTCTGCAACTCGTTGAAATAAGCCAGGGCGACATGCCGCCCGTCGACGGTAGGTTCCGTACTCAGGTTGAAGAACGGCGCGACCGCCACTTTTTGCAGTTGCGGAAATGGGTTGTGAACCGTGGCCTGCCGAGAGATTTCCGGCAAGTAGACGCAGCCAGGCAAACACGACAGGCAGAGGCTGGCGATCAAGATGCGGCTGATGCGTACCACGACAACCTTTGCCAAATAAACAATACGTCGAAAACGGCCTGCTCGCTGCCGCTTGCCTTGCCGGGCGAGCTTCCAACGACGGTGCGAACATCTTTGCCGCTCTTATCGGCACAATCCGCAAGTTTTCTCTAGCCAAACAAAGCGCTGCAGACTGGGCAAAATAGAACGGCTGAGAATCGCAAGGCATTTGCCAGACAGCCGCCATGCGGAATGCCGTTCGACCGACGGAACTGCATCGGCGGCAATAGTTTGCAGCGGCAAAACGGAGACGCGCCGCGAACCGGCAAGACTCAAGACCGCAGCTATTTGCGGCCCACGGTCACGGTAAAAGGGAAGTTCTCATTCGGCAGTTTTAGCGCGGTCACCGTGTACTCCCAATCTCCGGCGGCCGCGTCGGGAACGTCGACCGTCAGCGTCGACGCGCCCTGCTTTTCGAACTTTCGGCCGCCTGGTCCCACGACGGTCAATTTGAGTTGGGCGCCAAGATTCCGAAAACCCAGCACGAATTGAAGATGGCCGCCCTGATCCGCGTGGTAGACCGTCGTGGCCGAAGCTTGCCCGGCCGAAGCGCTGAACAGATTCTGCTTCGCCGGCGAAAAGCCTCCGCGGACCATCGTTCGCTGGACGCGAGATTCCACTTCGGCCGTGACGGCCGAGAACACCAGATACCGCAGCAGCGCCAGTTCGGTTTCGCTGTTTTGCTTCTCGTTGTGAAAGGACGTAAAGATCACGGCGCCGTCGCGGTAAGGAAACTTGACCAGAAACGCCGCCTCGCGCTCGCCGCCTGCTTCCGGTTGATACGTTCCGCGGAGATACGTCGTAAGCTTCTCTCCGGCGAACGCCGCCGGATACCAGCCGGGTTGATCGAAGCGCAACGGCATCTCGGCGCCCACTAATTCGCGCAATCCCGGATCGACGACCTGGGCCTTGACGTCCTGCTTTTTGCCCACAATCGCATCGGAAGGCCGCGCGTAATCTTCGAATGCCGGCATGATCAGCTTGTAATGCAGGTCCGAGGCGTAGAGCGTTCCGCCACGCGCTACGAATTTTTCCAGCGCATCCGAAACTTCGCCGAGCACTTTCCGATTCGGCTCGTAAACGTCCGTGTTGGCCCGCTCGCCGGCGCCGATTCTTTTGCCCAGCCACGATACGGGCACGCCGGAACACGTCAGGAAAATCACATCGAACTCGGCGATCTTGTTCGGATCTCGCAGATCTTCGAGCGGAAACACGTGGTATCGATAACCTTCGCCCAGCGAATCGAGCAGCCGCCCCATGTCGTCGAACGCGCCCTCTGCAGGCGTCACGCCCAAACGCAGAGGACGAACCGGCGGCGGCTCTGGTGAGGGTTGCTCGACCACTTGCAGTTCGGGCTGCCGCTTCGGCGCCTGCCG
>DASZUP010000394.1:0-2119 GCA_035547635.1 Pirellulales bacterium | reverse complement strand
CGTTTCATGGACAGTCCCTTCTTGTCAGCACGGCGAGAAGCGCCGCTCGACCGGAGTCGTTCGTATTCTCAAGACGCCGCGGCTCTGCACGGCATGCGGCGGGCGGGTTGCAAAGCGCGCGCCAACAACGTCGCAAAAGTTGTGACGCTCGTATTTGCGATGTTTTTGCGAAGCAAGCCGATGGCCGTTCCCAGGGTTGGCGGATAATTCGCCGTTTGTGGCGTTTTATTCGCCGTTGATCTGATCGAATCGCCTCAAGGCGACACGATCTCGCGAGCCTGGATGATGCAGCAGCCGATACAAACCCAAAGCATCCGCGAGCTGGATAAATGACTTGGCCTCGCTGACGCTTCGAGTGTGCGTCGAACGATTTGTCAAACGCTCTTTTGAGCTGATGAAGAAGGCAGGCTGGGAAGCAGCGCCATCGCGTCGCGTGCGCCGGAATGATATCCCCAAATTGCCAGAACTTGATTAAGATCCGCTGCCGGCATCGGCTGACCCGCTTGCATTCTGGCCGGCCTGCGTTGAGGAACGGTTCTGACAAGGTGCATGGATGGCATCGACAATCACGGTGGACGTGGCGATTTTTGGCGGCGGAGTCGCAGGGTTGTGGCTGCTTGATGAACTGCGACGTCACGGGTTTTCCGGCGTGCTGCTGGAAGCCGGCGATTTGGGCGGTGGTCAGACCATTGCTTCCCAAGGCATCTTGCATGGCGGCGCCAAGTACGCACTGTCGGGCATCGCGAATCGCGCAGCGCAGGAAGTGCGCGATATGCCCGAGCTGTGGCGCGACTGCCTGGCGGGACGGTGCGAGCCCGATTTGTCGCAAACCCGAGTCAGGTCGTCGCATTGCTATCTTTGGCGCACCGGATCGCTTGCTTCACGGCTCGGCATGTTAGGCGCTCGCGTCGGCTTGCGCGTGGCGCCGCAGCGAGTCGAGCAAGCGGACAGGCCGGCGTTGCTGGCGAGCTGTCCGGGCATGGTCGCCCGGCTCGACGAGCAAGTCATCGCCCCGGCGGATCTCCTAGCAAGCTTTCTCCAGCGCAACCGCGAGTCGATTCTGAAGATCGACGCCGAATGCGGCCTCGATTTCGAACTCTCGGCTGCCGGCGTCGAGGCGATTCAACTGTTGCAGCCGATAACCGGCGAGCCTCTGATTTTGCGGCCGCGGCGCGTCGTGCTGACGGCCGGCGCCGGAAACTCGCTCCTCCGCGAACGCTTGGGTTTGCCTACGGCGGTCATGCAGCGGCGTCCGCTCCACGTGGCGCTGGCGCGCGGCGCCCTGCCGTTCTTCTCCGGGCACTGCATCGACGGCGCGGAAACTCGCGTCACGATCACCGCCGACGTTGATGCGGCAGGGCGCGTCGTTTGGCAGATCGGCGGGCGGCTTGCCGAACGCGGCGTCTCGCTCGACGGCGCCGAGTTAATCCGCTTCGCGCGGGCGGAGCTGCTTGCGGTGCTGCCGGGGCTCCACCTGAGCGAAGCCGAGTGGGCGAGCTACCGGATCGATCGGGCGGAGCTGGCCAGCGCCGGCGGCCGCCGTCCCGATACGGCGCAGATCATCCAGGAGGGAAACGTGACGACCGCCTGGCCGACCAAGCTCGTGCTGGCGCCGAAACTGGCAGAGCGCATCGTCTCGCAATTGCCGCCCTCGAGCCTGGCAACGGATGCGTGCGCGTGGCTCGACTGGCCCCGCCCCAAGGTCGCGCTTGCTCCTTGGGAAGCATGCACGAGCTGGCAACGACTTGGGGAAGATTTTTCGCAAAGCGAGGCCGCGTGATGGCGATCTGCAATCGCAGTTTAGGCGTTTCGGGATTGACCGTCAGCCCGATTGGGTTCGGGGCGTTCAAGATCGGCCGGAACCAGAAGACCAAGTACGCGTCGGCGTACGACCTGCCGGACGCCGACGCGAGCGGGCGCCTGCTGAACGCCTTGCTGGATCTGGGCGTGACATACTTCGATACGGCGCCGGCCTACGGGCTGAGCGAGGAGCGGATCGGCGCCGCACTGGCCAGCCGTCGCCGCGAGTTCGTGTTGTCGACAAAGGCCGGCGAGACGTTCGTCGACGGCGTCTCGACGTACGATTTTTCGCGCGCTGCCATCCATGCCAGCGCGCGTC
>DASZUP010000393.1:0-5628 GCA_035547635.1 Pirellulales bacterium | reverse complement strand
CTCAAGTAGACGGCTTTGACCCAGTCGGAGTTTTGATTCGACGCAGTTTGCCAGGGGCCGAATGTCGCGGTGATGCTGTTCTGGTTCAGCAAGACAAGCGACGGGTTTTGTCCGCCCTGATCGTCGAAGCCGATGGCATAGGCCTTGCCGTCGATGAAAATTGGCGTGCCGGCGATCGCCTGCTTGTGCAGGAACTTCGCGTACAGGTTCGAAACTTGCCCGTCGGCGTAGTAGTTGGCGGAATTCTGCCAGTCGGCCGTGGTGTGGAACGCGGTGGCGACGCCCCGGTTGAGCGCGGCGACAATCTGGTTTTCGAGATCGGCCAGAATCGCGATTTGGGTGGCATTTAGCCCGGGCTGCAGGCCGGCGTCGGCGAACACGCCGTCGTTGCCGAACACCATCTGGCCGGAGGTTTCGGTCGCATTCGTCAGCCATTGCAGCCTCGGCGGCCGGCCAGCGTAAGAAACCGGCGACAACGAAGCGGGCGTCGGCGCATTCGTGGAAAAGAACGGCTCGTAAATATTCACTGGGCTGATGCCCGGCCCCGAAAACTGCAGGACGTTATAGGTGTGCGGGTTGCCGTCGCTGCCGGTGGCCGTCACTGTGGTGCGCATGCTGGTGTACACCTGTTGGTTCACGCCCGAAGTCAGCGTCAGGTTCGGTAGCGCCGTTTCGAACAATTGTTGGAGCGGGGAATCGAAGACATAGCCTAATGCCATCGAAGTCGTGAGCGGCACTTTACCCGGGTTGATGATGCGATAAGGTTGCTGCGGGTTGCCCGAAGCAATCACGAGCGCGCCATAAGGATCGGTCCCCGACGGATGCAACGAGGCAAACGTGCTGAATATGGCGTCGCGAGCCACGTTCGTCGAATTCGTGACTCCCACCGAGGTCAGCACGCCCGAGCCGTTGACGTTGTTCAAGCCGGTGAGCGTGATCGGAAAGCCGAACTGATCGACCTGCGTCGTGTTGATGTTCAGCGTGGGCAGAAACCGCGTGCCGCCCGGCACGCGGTTGTCGGCGCCGCTGGCGTCCATCGTAAACTCGATGAAATCGTAGACGCTGTTGGTGTTGTTCGGATCGGGAGTGGATACGCCGTTGGACGTGACGACCAGGTGCGGGGCGGTTCCCACGCCAAACACGAATCGCCCGGCGTTGGTCGGCATGTAGGGCAGCGAGATCGTGGTCGTTGCGCCTGACGCCGGAATCGTGTAGGTCGGAAGCACGCCGCCGACGCCCAGGCTGGCGGCGGGCGAGAACTTGCCGCCGCTGCCGTTGGGGTTCGGCGAGTTCAAGTAATAGAACGTGCCCGGATTCGTTGCGGTTTGCCAGAACATGGCGTAGCTGATCGCGGTCGACGCGCCGCTGGCGAGGTTGGTCTGGTTGCTGATCGTATAATTGAACGTGTTGTGGGTCGCCTGGAACACGGCCGGATGGGCCAGATCGAGCGTCCCGGTGGTGTCGGCGGCGCCGACGTTGAACGGATCGGTCGTCACCACCGTGCAACCGGTGAACGACGTCGCCGTCACGCCCGTATAAGTCACGGTCGCCACGCCGTGGGTCGTCTGCAAGAACAAGGCGCCACTCGCCGTGAAGTCCGAGGTCGAAACCACCGAGATGTTGGGGATGGCGCCGGGGGCTAAGGTCATGCTCGAGGTGAAGTGCGTGACCGCCACGACGGCGGGAACGACTTGAGCGGAGACATCGGCCGTTGCCGACAAGAGATAGCGAGGCTCGAGTTGCTCGATCCCGGCTCTTAAGGTTCGCTTCGCCAATGCCTGCCGCGACGGTTTGCGTCGCGATGCGAGCCGGCGCAGGGAAATGAACTTGGGTTCCAGCATAGCGTGCCTTCTTTCAGGTCCGCGCGAACGCTTTACCAGCGCAGCGTCAGCGGTCCCTTACTCAACCTGAGTAGCACGCCAAGCTCGGCCATGAGAACTTGCGCGATTGGCAGCGCGCGACGATCGGCAGCAAGCCGATCCGTTTCTGTCCCGGATCTCTGGTCGTTCTTCCCGCCCGGTTTCGCGATTCGCCAAGCGCGGCCAACGTCGAACGGGCGTTCGTCAACGGCGCCCGGGCGTGGCGCCGCGGTCCGAGAGGCCGGCGCGGACGCATCCAGCTTGACGACAGTGCGCTTTTACGTGCGGTTGAAGAATTCCGCGGAACCGAGCAGGCCGGCCTCGACTAGACTGTCCTGGTCGGTTCGCGCCAGTACGCTGTTCCAATAAGCCAACCCGGCCGCATCGGCCGGGCGGAGCAGGTAGTCGAGATAGTACTTGTTCACGCGGTCCATCTCAGCCTCTGGGCTGCCGACCACGAGACTGGCGATGTAGGTCCGCGATTGGCCCGCGGCGAGGGCTTGGATCATCGCCGCCTCCGCCTGACTGTCGGGCGCGCGGTGCAACTCGTCTTGGTAGAGGGCGGTCGTAAATCCGGTGTTGTTACTGCCGGAGTTCTGGAAGTACTCGTTCGAGCCGTAAAACAGGCACTTGATCTGAGATGCGGTCCAACCGCCGGCGAACAATTGCAGGTACGCGGTCAGGCCTTGCGGGTCGGCCGCGCGATTCAGCAAGCCTGTGTAAAAGCCTTCGATGATGTCGCTGCGGTGTTCAACGCTGTTGACGATTGCCTGGCTGACATCGGTGCGAGAAACTCCGTTTGCCAACACGCCAAGCCAGTAAGTATGCCCCGACGGATCGACGGCGCGGTGCAGCACGTCCAAGTAGACCGCGGTCAGGAAGCCGTCGTTGGTGCCCGCCGGGCTGGATGCCGTCCAGGGACCGAGCGTGACCACGGCGCTCGTCTGGTCGAGCAAGCTGAGCGTCGTGCTGTTTCCGCCCTGGTCGTCGTACGCGAAGGCGTAGGCATTGCCGCCGATCATGATCGGCGTGCCGTGAACTTGCTGTTGATGCAGGAATTGGGCGTACTGGTTGTACACCTGGCCGGCGGGATAAAAGTTGTTGGCGTTCTGCCAATCGGCCGTGTCGTTGTACTTGGTCGCGATGCCTCGGTTGAGGGCGGAGACGATCTGGTTTTCGAGATTCGCTAGAATTCCTGCCGTCGTCGCGTCGTATTTGGTCGTGGTCGAACCCGGGAGAAGCTGCGTGCCGTAGTCGGTGAACACGCCTTCGTTGCCAAACACCATCTGACCGGCCGTCTCATTCGGATTCGAGAGCCATTTGGGCGCGGGCGGCCTGGTGCTGTAATCCACCGGCGAGAGCGAAGCCGACGCCGGCGCGTTCGTGGAGAAGAATGGCTCGTAGACATACGCCGTGCCGGTAATGCCGGTTCCGGTGATCGCCAGCACGTTGTAGGTGTGCATTGCATTGTCGCTGCCGTAGGCGGTCACCGTCGTGGGCGAGACGGTATAGGTGTTCGTGCCATCGGTCAGAGTCAAGTTTCCTGCGCTGGTTTCGAACAATTGCTTGATCGTGGCGTCGAACAAGTAGCCCAGCGGATCGGTGTTGGCGATGGTCACTTTTCCGGGGTTCAGGATCCGCAGAGGCAGGCCTTGGCTTTGGGGACTGGCAGGCAGGACCAATTCGCTGTAAGGATCGCTGCCGCTCGGATGCAGCGCGCTGAACTCGTTGATGATTGTGTCGCGGGCTACGGCGTCCGAGTCGGTCACGCCCGACGTCAAATGCGTCGTGGTGGCGCCGTTGTTGCTGCTGCCGCTCAGCGTCATCGGAATGCCGAACTGGTCGACCTGCGTGCTGTCGATCGTGAGCGTAGGCAGGTATTGCAGGTTGGGCGGGGCCGTGGTGTTGTTGACGCCGCTGGAGTCGAGACTGATTTCGAAATAGTCGTAAAGGCCCTGGAAGGTAGAGGGCGTGGGCTGAGTGGCGGCCCATTGGCCGCCGCCTTGGTCGGTGGCGATGATGGGCGAGGAGGCCCCGTTCGAGAAAAAGATCCGCGCCGTGTGGATCGGCATATACGGAAGCGAAATCGTGGTCGTTCCGCCCGAGGCGGCGACCGAGAAGGCGGGCAAGGCGACGCCGTTGCCTACGTTGGAAAAATTCTCGAACGTGTTGCCGGGGGCCAATGCGTAAAAGTTCACCAGATCGCCGTCGCCGCCCGAAGTCGACCAAAACATGGAGTAGTTCAGATTGATCGCCGAGTTCGTCTGGTTGGGGATCGTGATCTGGAACGTGTCGTGCGTCGCCTGAAACACGGCGGGAAGATTCCCTTTGTCGAGTTGCCCGGTCGTATTCCCGGCGCCGACGTTGTACGTGTCTCCCAGGACCGAGCAGCCCGTGAACGAACTCGACGTCAACCCGGTGTAATGCAAGGTCGCCACGCCGGTCGTCGTTTGCACGAACAGATCGCCCGTCGACGCGAAGCCGATCGTGGAAGCCACGTTCAACGTCGCCCCCGGAAGGGCGTTCACTACCTGGACCGTGGGATCGTTGTACTGGGTGGCCGCGACGACCGGAGTGATTGGCGCGAGCACGCGGCGGGGTTCCAACTGCTCGACATAGGCTGCCGCATCTCGCGTCTGAAAACCACGCCGCGACGACTTGCGCCCCGATCGACGGCGGAACAATCCAAGCAGCTTAGGTTCCGACATGGCGTGGGCTTCCCTCTTGTATGGATAGGGCAAAACCGGGGGGGCTTGCTGTAGTTCTTCGGCTTGGCGGCGTTCGGCGCTTGAAGATGCGAGCGAGCGATTTGCGATTCGGCGCCGCGGTTCGCCAACAAAAAAAACGGCGGCCTGATCCGTCATGAATCAGGCCGCCGGTGGTGGCGAGACCAGGCCCTCCGCTGACCGTCAGTCGGAGGAGTGTGTCGAACTAGCTATCTCAGTTGCAGCAGCAAGGGGCCGGGCAGCAGACCTGCACCGGAACCTCTTTGCACACAACCTTCGGCACGCAGCGGGTGACCGTGTAGGCCACTTGCTTCGGCACGCAACGCTTGACCTGGATGGTCTTCGTGTAGTGCACCGGCTTGCAGACGCAATACGGCACTTGCTTCACGCACTTCTCGGCGACCATGTGGCAGACCTGGTACGGGCATTCCTTGGTGTGGCATTCCTTGACCAAGTGGCACACCCGGTAGCTGCAGGTCTTCACGCGTTGCTCCGGCACCATCTTGCACACCGTGTAGGTGCACTGCTTGACGTGGTTCTCGCGAACCATGTGGCAGACCTTGTAGGTGCAGGTCTTGACGCGATGCTCGGGCACCATCTTGCAGACCTGATAGGTGCAGGTCTTGACGCGTTGCTCGGGCACCATCTTGCAAACCTGGTAGCTGCAGGTCTTGACGTGGTTCTCGCGAACCAGGTGGCAGACCTTGTAGGTGCAGGTTTTCACGTGTTGCTCGGGCACCATGTGGCAGACCGTGTAGGTGCAGGTCTTGACGCGCTGCTCGGGCACCATCTTGCAGACCTGATAGGTGCAGGTCTTGCTGCGGGTCTCAGCCACGTACTTCACGCAGTTGACCGTCCGCTCCTGGACCTCAGGCACCCAAACCTTCTTGCAGACCTTGACCGGCGGGCACTGAATCTGGCACTTCTTCACGCAACCGGGGTGATAGACGCACCGGCAGCAGCAAGGATCCCACGACCAGCAGCCGGGTTCTTGCACGCACTTGGTGATCACGCGACCCGGGCATTCGCTGACCTGGGTTTCC
>DASZUP010000392.1:0-3621 GCA_035547635.1 Pirellulales bacterium | reverse complement strand
CAGGGGCGTTCGGCGGGCGGCAACGGAAGGCTACGGTGTACCATACACGAAGCGGCCGGGATTGAGCAGACCTCGCGGGTCGAATTGCCGCTTGACGGCCCGCATCACCTCGGCATCGTCTCGCGTGACGCCCCACACGGCCTGCCGCGTGAGTTCTCCGCCCGCACGAGACCAGACGACCAGGTTGCCGCTGGCCGCCGCGGCCGCCGGTTGCAGGCGCTTAATCAGCCAGTTCGAAGTATCGGCCGGCGAAAACTCGGGAAAACTGGCCAAGACAATTCCATTGCCGGCGTGCGCCAGCAGCGAGACTTGGGGATCGAGCTCGCGGCAGAGCTGCATGAAGCGAGTCGTCGCACTGGGCAGCACGTTCGCCTTGACGACCAGCCCGGCGTCGCTTGCGCAGGCGAACTGGGTGAGTTGCGACCAGATCGACGTCGCCGTCTTGCCCGCATGTTCGACCACGCCAGGCGCGTCTTGGGTTTGCCATTCGCGGCGCAGTTCGGCCAGTTGCCAATCGACTTCTGCCGTGGAGCCTTCGAAGCCCACCAGCAACCGTGCCGCATTGCCTGCCGAGACGGGCTCGGCTTGCCACAGCGGGCCTGCCGCGAGTTCGATAGCGACGGGCGTGGTTTGCGATTGGACCAGCGCGGCCAGCAGCGGTTCGGCCTGCGCTGAATCGGCAACTTCGCAACTCAAGAAGGCCGTCGCTTCCGGCAGCGGCTTGACTTTCAACGTGACTTGCGTGATGACGGCCAGCGTGCCAAGCGAGCCGCAGAGCAGCTTGCAGAAGTCGTAGCCGGCGACGTTCTTGACGACGCGTCCGCCCCCTTTGAACGGCGTGCCGCGGCCGTCGACGGCGCTGATGCCGATCACGTAGTCGCGGATCGTGCCGTGGCCGTAGCGTCGCGGGCCGCTGAAGTTCGTCGCAACCACGCCGCCCAGCGTGGCTGCTTCGGCCTGCGCGGCATCGACCGGCAGGCGCTGCCCGGCTTCGGCCAGCCTGGCGATCAGCTCGGTCATGCGAATGCCGGCTTCGACGGTGATGGTCATGTCTCGCGCAGGATAATCGACCACGCGATTCAGCCCGGCAAGCGACAGTCCGAGTCCCGGCAGCCGGGCGGGCAGGCCAAATTCGAGCGCCGTGCCGCCGCCGATCGGATAAAGGGGCGTTTCAGCTTCGTAAGCCTGTCGCACCAGCGCCGCGGCTTCAGCCTGGTCGGCGGGCGTCAGGGTTTCAGTCAAGGGAAGGCGGTCGCTGGCAATGCTCATGGGGGCGGTTCAGTTGGAAGGGGGCGAGCCGGCATCTTGGCGGGATGACTCAGGTTGGTCGTTCTTGACGTGTTCGTGCGTTGATAGATGTTCGGCGCAGTATTCGTAGCTGCCTTCGCACTTCGAGCAGTAACGAAAGTCCATTTTGGGGTGCGTCTTTTCCGTGGCGCCGCAGATTACGCACTGGTGAAACGGCTTGTTTCGCTGCCGCAGTTGCCTGGCTTGCCACTCCATCCGCCGCTTGCCGCTGAACACGCGGTTCACGATGTCATTGCCGAAGAACAGGAAGAAGTTGGCCACCGAGGCAAAGGTCAGGCCTTTGATCAGCCAATCGCCGGTGGCGAAGGCAAAGAAGATTCCGATCCAGGCCAGAATCGCCAGGTACTTGATCTTCACCGGCAGGATGAAGAACAGCATCAGTTCGAAGTGCGGATACAGGTAGGCGAAAGCCAGATAGACCGAGAGGCCAATGAAGCCCGCGCTGGCCGCCTCGTCGGGCACAAGCGCCGCCGTGGCAAGCGTGGCCAGGTAGGCGATCAGCACGTAGAGCGTGTAGCGCACGTGCCCCCAATTCGCTTCCAGCGCCGTGCCCATTAGCCAGAAAAGGTACAAGGCGAAGAAAATGAAGATTGCACTCGTCGTCGGCGGAATGAACAGGAACGTACCCAACCGCCAGAACTCGCCCGCATAGACGCGGTTCATGATCAGGACCATGTCGGCCGCCTGTTCCGGCTTCGACCCGACCACCACGTAGCCGATCGCCTGGGCGCCGAGCAGGATCAGCGTCAGATTCGGAATCGCGAATGGACGAAGCTTGCGTTCCAGCGTGTCGAGCAATTTCACGTGTCTGGCTGCCTTTCCGGTGTTTACATGGCCGCGCGCCGGCCGGGATGCCGCTGTTCCAGTCCGCAGGCGCCGGCTGTCGGCAGCATCTTGCCGGGGCTGAGGTTTCCTTCCGGATTGAACGCCCGCCGCAAGCGGTCCATCACGTCCAGGTCGTCGGCCGTAAACAACTTCGCCATGAAGTCGATCTTCTCCACGCCGATGCCATGCTCGCCCGTCACGCTGCCGCCGCAGGCGATGCACTCCTCCAGAATCTCGTTGCTGGCCGCCAGCACGCGGCGAATTTGTTCCGGATCTCGCTCGTCGAACAGCAGGATCGGATGAATGTTGCCGTCGCCCGCATGAAACACGTTCACCGTACGAATCTGGTGCGCAGCGCTAATCTCGGTGATCCGCCGCAAAATATGCGGCAGCTTGGTCCGCGGCACGACGCCGTCCTGCGTGCAGTAGCTCGGGCTCAACCGGCCCACGGCGCCGAAGGCCTGCTTGCGCGATTTCCAGAGCAGCAGCCGCTCCCTGGTCGTTTGCGCCTGCCGCACCTCGCGGGCGCCGCACTGCCCGCAGATCTCGATGATCCGGTCGCGCTGCGCGTCGAGGCCGGCTTCCAGGCCGTCGACTTCAATCAGCAGGATCGCCTGGGCGTCGAGCGGAAAGCCGAAATGAAACGCCTGTTCGACGGCCGTCAGAATGCCCTGATCCATCATCTCCAGTGCAGCCGGCACGATGCCCGCGCCGATGATCTCGCTGATGGCGTTGGTCGCGTCGTCGCACGATTCGAAGATGCCGAGCATCGTGCGCACGCCTTGCGGGTCGCGCGTCAGGCGTACCCAGACCTTGGTGGCGATGACCAGCGTCCCTTCGCTGCCGACGACAGCGCCGACCAGATCCAGTCCGGGCTGGTCCTCGCTGGGGCCGCCGAATTGCACGCGCGAGCCGTCGGCCAGCACACCCTCGACCCCCAGCACGTGGTTGACGGTCACGCCGTACTTGAGCGTATGCGGTCCGCCGGAGTTGGTGGCCACGTTTCCGCCGATGGTGCAGGCGCCTTGGCTGGAAGGATCGGGGGCGTAGTGGTATCCGGTCCCTTTCAAGGCCTGCGTCAGCCAGACATTGACCACGCCCGGCTGCACGATCGCGTACCGATCGCGCAGGTTGATCTCCAGAATTTCCTTCATCCGCGTCAGTACGATCATCACTCCGCCGCCGACCGGCAAACAGCCGCCCGCCAGACTGGTGCCCGCCCCTCGGGGCAAGAAGGGTACGCCGTAATCGTTGCACCAGCGGACGATCTGCTGCACATCCTCGGTGGTGCGGGGAAAAACCGCCACGTCGGGAGAGTTTTTCTCGATCACGAACCCGTCGCATTCATAAACCAGCAGTTCCCCGTGTGCGGAGAGCACGCCATCGACCCCCAATAAACCGCGGAAGCGCTCAACGAGGTGGGGAAATGAGGAAGCGATCATGGCGAATGGCAGGGCTGGCGACGCGGAACGAAACGGTTGATTATAG
>DASZUP010000391.1:0-2379 GCA_035547635.1 Pirellulales bacterium | reverse complement strand
CGGGCAGTTGGAACAACAGCGTGCCGTAAGCCGCGTCCATCACCCAGCGAAACGCGGCGTGATCGTTGGTCCACTGGCGAACCGAAGCCACGTTCACGCCGCACCAGGCGTCGAACGCCGCCAACTGTGCATCACAAAGCGGCCGGGCGAACGTGGCGAGGGCGTACATCAGCACGGTGAACGAGGCGATGAATGCGATCGTTTGCGCCAGCGTGGCCAGACATAGCACGAAGCGGTCTTCGCGGCGAAAGTAATAGTAAATCGCCGGCAGCCCGATCAGCCCCAGATAGACGCTCGGGGGCGTAAGCGTGCCTGGGGTCAGGCTCAAGCCTCGCCAAGCGCAGAGCGCGGCGCCGGCCGCGGCAATGCCAGCAATGACGCCCCATTTGAGAGCCGAATCTCGACTGATCTCCGCGCGCCATGCGAGCGACCGCGGCCGAGATGCTCGGTCGAGCGCTGCTGCAACGCTGATCGCCAGACCTTGGTTTTCAGGCATCAAATTGATTCTCCCAAGACTAAGCCAGCGCGGCCGTGTAGGGCGCCGGCGTCATGCGTTCTCGCAACCAGAGAAAAGGCGACTCGATCAGGCGCGACATCGCCGCGCCCAGACCAATACAACACCCGACGATCAGCCAAACCGATTCGAAGCCGAGCGCCGGAGACACCACGACGATGACCGGCACATGCCAGAGATAAATCGAGTACGAATAGGTCCCGACCTTGCCTAAACCCTTCGTGAACAGGTTTTCCGGAATTCCGCCGCAGACCAGGCCGGTTAAGATCGCGCCGCAGCCAAGGGTCTGGGCGGTCAGCCAATACGTGTACAGAGCCGGGACCATTTCGACGTTCAATACAAATGCCGGGATCAACAGTACGACGCCCAGCGCAATCAGTCCTTTCGCGTTGTTCTTGCCCCAGACGTTGAACTCCGGCCACGAATGGCGCCAATAGGCCAATAGCACGCCGAAGAAGAGACCGTCGAGTCGCAAGTGAGTCGGAAACAAGTGGGTCTGATAGCTGAACGGCCGTAGGCCGTTGACGCACCGCGCCAGCAGCAACCCCGCCATGATCGCGAACACGATTCGAGGCAGCGCGGCAAAGCGATCTTTCGAGAGCGTCAATAGAAAGAACGGCAGCAGGAGGTAAAAGTGTTCTTCGACTGCCAGCGACCAGGTGTGCTCGCACCAGCGATGTTCGACATAGCTCTGTACGAAGGCCAGTTCCGCCAGCGTGCGCGAGAAGTCGAAGCGGCCCAGATTCATGACGGCGATCAGCGCCCAGAAGGCAGGATAGATCTTCCAGCCGCGGCGAACGAGGAACCGGACCGGTTTGATCGACCCTTCCCGCTCGAATTCGCGAAACAATAGTCCCGAGACCAAAAAGCCGCTGAGTACGAAGAACAAGTCGACGCCTACCCAGCCGCCGCGGCGGATCGGCGCGAGCCAGGCGCCCCAGGCCGCGTCGCAGTGGCGCACGATCACCAGCAAGACCGCGATTCCGCGCAGTACGTCGAGTGAAAGGAGTCGCATAAAGCAAGCATAGGCGACGAAACAGGCCGTTACTTAAGGCGCGTCGGCGCGGCGCGATCGGCGCGTAAAAAATCCCTTGGAGCGCGGTCCTGCGAACCAAGGGATTCAACGGTGGAACCAAGATGTCGGCTCGGCAAGCTTCGTGCGCCGATTGCGCCAACCAACAACTCGCTTAGCTCGCGGCGCTCAACGAAGTACTGACGTTCGTGAACACCTGGCTGGCCTTGTTGCCGACCGCCGTAATGGCCGTCAAGCAGACGATGATGATCAACGCCAACATCACAGCGTATTCAACCGCGGTTGGGCCGTCTTCCGAAACGAGGAAACGTTGCACTTTCAGAGCGAGATTCTTCATGTGATCCTCCGATTTTCTTTGGCAGCCCTCGGCCGACGCCAGACGCCGGCCCGGACGCAGGACTGACCTTGTTAAATGGGGTTTTGGGAAGATGCGCAGCCGGCGGATGCCGGCGGCGGCCTGCGCGGCATCTTCCAAAACCCACGATCGTCAAACTATTCGCCCTGCTCTCGTCAGCCGATTCAACGGAGGTGCTTGCTTCGGCGTCGCCCTCATCGAGCGACCGATTCTTCACCCTTTCGGCAACCAGGCTTCCGCAACGGGCGAACCCGAGCGGCCCTTGGCTTTGCGTCCCGGCCTTGCGACCGGTTTGCCCTTATCGAGGATGCAGAGGCGGCAGGCCTTTGCTTCGCGCGGGCTCCTTCGGAAAGGCTTTACACAAGATGTGTCGTAAAGCGCTCGCCGCAGGAAAACCAACGCGGGATCGACCTCGCGGCCGTTCCCGCAGAGACGTTCGTGATTACGTTCGTCTCTGCTACCGAAACATTAGGTCAG
>DASZUP010000390.1:0-5058 GCA_035547635.1 Pirellulales bacterium | reverse complement strand
TGAAAGCCGTTGCGAGGGAATGATCTCCTCGGCGAGGCCGGGGGGCTTCCAGGAGAGCGAAATCGCCGCGGGGGCGACGCGAGCCCGCAGTTGTTCGGGCTTCTTCACTCCCTGTCCCGCCTTGGTGAAATAAAGCTGCAGTAAGTAACGCCGTCCGGCCAGCAGCCGCGTCTCGGCCCGATATTCGCTCTGTTCGCCCGACTTGACCCAGGCGTCGATGAGCGGCGTCTTGCGGTCGTTGACAAACAGCTTGAAGCTGTTCGGGCTGCGGACGATGAATGCGTACTCGCCGGTCGCGGGCGCTTGCATGGCGCCGGTCCAGGAAATCGCGAATTCGGCCGGCTCAATTTCCTCCGGCTTGGGGCTCGACAGGCCGAAATCGAAATTGATCTGCGGATCGACGCGAGAAAAGGCCTGCTTGCCGTCGCCGTTGGCGTTAATCGCAGCATAGTTGCCGCGCAACCCCGGTTCGGCATCTGCCGGCGGCGAGCCGAAGAAGGCCCTCATTAAATCGGCGACGGCATTTTCGTACTGCCGCGCAGTGAGCCGCGCCATCTCCACCCGTGGCGGGCGCAGCCGAGCCTGGGCGTCGGGCGAGTAGAATGCTTCGTGGATATATGCGGCCACTTTGACCGCATCGGCCTCGCTGCAATCCTCGGGTGCGTCGGGTGGCATCGATTGGGTTATGAACTGCGCGAGCTGGCCCGGAGAACGATCGCCCGCCAATCGCCGCGGGTAATGCTCTTCGGTCCCCTCGCCCTGCAGCCCATGACAGACTGCGCAATGGCGCTCGTAGATCTTCTGGCCACCGGGCGGCTCTTCGCCGCGCACGGTCTCGCCGCCAAGTATGGCCAGCAGGAACAACGCTAGTTGGCCAAGCGCAAGTCGTCGCCGCCTGATCGCCTGCTTCCTGCCTTGGCGCGCCCATGACCGTTCCCTGGTTTCCACTTCTTTGCCCTTGAGTGCTGCCGCCATAGAATCATGCGCCTCGCGGCGTTCCCCAATGCTCCCGATACTCACGACGCACCAGCGCATTCGCTTCGTCATCGCCGACGATCTGTTCCTTTGCGGGATCGAACTCGAGCGAGCGACCGAGCCGCGTGGCGATATTGCCCAGGTGGCAAAGCGCCGTGGAGAGATGCCCCGTCAAGGCGTCGGCGTTAAGCTGCGCCTCGCCGCGGATCGCTGCGCACAGGTTGGCCACGTGCGCGACGTCGTTCTGGGCTTGCGGCGCGACGTCGAGCTTGACCGGCGCATTGCGGTCGGCCCGCACCTCGATCTTGCCGCGGCGACTGAGGAACATCTGCCCTTTGTTCCCGTAGAATTCGGCGCCGCTGTCGCATTGATGCGGGTAGTTCGTTGACCAGAGCCGCTGTTCGTAAATCAGCATCCGACGGCTTTTCGGCGCGCCGTCGCCCGGGTACTCGAACGTCACCTGCTGCGTGTCGGGAAACTCCGAGTCATCGTTGACGTAATACTTGCCGCCGTTGGCCGAGATCTTCGTAGGGTGCCCTCCGACGCCCAGGCCCCAGCGCGTGTAATCGATGTCGTGAACGCCGTCGTTACCCATATCGCCGGCGCCGAAGTGATACCACATGGTCCAGCGATGATGGACCCGATTGGTGCGATAAGGAATCATCGCGGCCGGTCCGACCCAATTGTCATAATCCAGTTCCGGCGGCGGATCCGTGTTCTGACCGCGGCCGAGCGAACCGCGGCGTTGAACGTTCCAGCACTTCGCCGCGAGCACGTCGCCGATGATTCCTTCCCGCAGCAGCTTTACGGCGTCGATCATCATCTGCGTACTGCGGCATTGCGTGCCGTGCTGCACCAGCGTGCGATTGCGCGCGGCCGCTTCGACCAGCAAACGGCTCTCGCGGATGTTGTGCGAGATCGGTTTTTCCACATAGACGTGCTTGCC
Source organism: Pirellulales bacterium (assembly GCA_035547635.1). Lineage (GTDB taxonomy): Bacteria > Planctomycetota > Planctomycetia > Pirellulales > JAICIG01 > JAICIG01. Next base: position 3,137 of record DASZUP010000390.1, on the reverse strand, counting down.
GGCTTCGCAGGCCAGGATGGCAGCGGGCGAGTGCCAATGGTCGGGCGTAGCCACAATCACGGCGTCGACCGATTTGTCGTCCAGGATGCGGCGCAGGTCGTTTACGGCCCGGCCGGAAGCAATGTCCAGGCTTTTGGCCGCCGCGTCCCGGCGGCCGGCGTCGACGTCGCAGATATAAGCCAACTCGACGTTGGGCGTGCGCTTGAACAAGCCCGCGTCGTGAACGCCGCGGCCGCCGCAGCCGATCAGGCCCACGACCAGCTTGCTGTTCGCGTTTTTGGCGCCGCAGGCCCGCACGGCTCCCAACGCCGTGAAGGCGGCTGCTCCGGCCGAGGCGCGAGTGAGAAAATCGCGACGACTGCTCAACTCGAACATGGCGTTTCTCCTGAATTACGTTTCCAAGCGGCTCCCCGTCGTGTCTGGAGCAAAGCAGATCACGATCATGCCCAGCGCGTAGACAAGGCACGTCACCTGCCCAACGCGGGCGTAATCTCCGTTGAAGGCCAGCATCAACTGGCCCCCGCCCAGCACGCCGACCGCGGTCGCTACGCGGCCCCAGTTAAAGGTCACGCCCGTGCCGGTGGCGCGCACCCGGGTCGGAAACAACTCGGGCAGGTAGAGGGGCAGCCAGCCGAAATAAACGGTGCCGAAAAAGCCCTGAATGAGCACCCAAGTCAGGAACGCATCGTCCGTCGGCGTAAGACCGTGGAAGATATAAAAGCTGGATGCGAGCGAGCACAGGCTGACGAGAAAATAAGCGGTGCGCCGGCCGCAGAGGCTCGCCAGCCAACCGCCGAGCAAACTGCCGACGGCGCCGCCGCCCGACTTCATCCACTGAGTCCAGGCACTCAGTTCTTCGGCGCCGCTTCGTTCTTGTGCCTGATGGGCCCAGGGGACGAGCCAGTTGGCTGCGCCCCAGTTGCCCATCAGCGGAATGGCGCCGAGCAAGATGCCGATCATCGTATATCGCAACAGCGGCGGGCGAAACACTTCGCCGGCTAACGATGCAGATTGTTGATCGGCAATATATCTCTGTCGGTTCGCCAGCCAGGCTGGAGATTCCGGCACGAAGGCCAGTGCTACGGCGCCCAAGATGGCGGGCGCGGCGCAGACCAGCATCACCCAGCGCCAATGTTCGGCGGTGATCGGTTGCCAGACGGCCAACAACGCCATCAGCATCAAGCCGAAATTGGCTGTTGCGCCGAACACTCCGGACAACCACGGCCGGGACATGCCGGGCAACGCTTCAGAAGCCAGCGAGACGCCGTTGGGCCAGGCGCCGCCCACGCCCGTGCAGGCCAGAAACCACAACAGCAGCATTTGGCCGGGCGACTGGACAAAGTAGCAGGCGCCTGCCAGCAGCGAATAGGTCAGCACGCTGCAGCCCAGCGCCTTGGCTCGACCGCAACGATCTCCCAGCCAGCCGAAACCCAATCCGCCCGCCGCCGCGCCGAGCAAGAAGGCGCACACCTGCCAGGAGAACCAGCGACCGCGCAGCGCCTCGTCGGTGACTCCCATCGCTGCTACGGCAGGTCGAGCCGCCAGCGGCGGCACGGCCATCAGCATGCCGGCCCCCAGCCAGGCGAACAGCGCGCAACCAAGCAGCAGCGCCCGACGGGCGCCAACCGGCGGCACTGCAACGGCGGGCGAATTGGGAGCCATGTGCGACCTCTATTCCTCGCTGTCGTACGGCGCGTTGGCCGCCAGCACGTCATCCCAACTCAGCGGCGGCGTTGCGCAGTTTAGCGAGGCAAGGGCTGCAGCGATCTGCCATGGCTCGCCGAAGCCGATTAAGGCGGAACTGACCGACGGATGGCTGAGTACAAATCGAATCGCCTCTTGCGCTAGCGGCCGGTCGGCGCCCAGCCGCGCTTGCAAGCGAGCGGCGCGAAGCCGATCACGCTCATAAAGGGGCAAAGGGAAAAAGGGCGTCTTAAGAGTGTGCGGGCTGGGGGGGCGCTGCGCCAACGCTCCGCCCGCCAAGACGCGGATCGCCAGCACTCCCATGCCGGCCTGAGCGCAGGCCTCGATGATATTGCCGTAGTCCGTTTCGGCGAAGCCGTTGGTCTTAGGCCTTCCCATCGGCCTTCCGGCGCTGGGGTTAAGCAGATGATAAGGGGTCTGCATCGTAGCGAAACGCCGGGAATGTACGACCTGTTCAATCGCCTCCGGCTGCCCAATGCCCGTCAGTCCCAAGTGGCGAACCAGCCCTTCGGACTGTAATTCTTCAAAGGCCTCGGCCACTCCGCCAGGTCCCAGCACGTCGGCCGGCGTGACAGAGGTGGGTTCATCGCCCCGGCAGGCCGTGATGGAATTGTGCAGTTGCAGCAGCGTGACCCGCGGCAGCTTCAATCGCTCCAGGCTTGCCTCGAACGAACGCCGTACAGCGGTGCGAATATCGCCCAGTTCCTCCGGGGCCAGCCGCACCTTCGTGGCCACATGAACACGTTCCGCGGCGCCCAGTTCGGCGAGTACGCATCCCAGGTTCCGTTCCGACTGGCCGCCGCCGTAAGTCGCCGCAGTGTCGAACCAATTGATGCCGCAATCGATTGCCGTCTGAATAACGGCCCGCTGCCGCTGGGCGTCGTCGCCGACCATCAAGGTCGAGACCGGTCCGGCGCCGAAGGACAGGGCGGAAATCTCAATCCCAGTGTTTCCCAGCGGGCGATAACGCATAGTTTCTTGTTGAATATTCATCGTCGGCGTGGAGTTTCACAGGGAACAACTGCCAGCGAATCCGGAGGCGATCTCGTAATCTCGGCGCAATCTAACGCGCTGCTTGACCAATGCAATCATTTCGGCCAGCATTCAAGATGAACATTCAACATCGCTGTGGCGGCTGGCGTCTCGGCCGCAGGATGCTTTCAACAAGCAGTTTTGCAATGGCCACGCTTCTCGACGTTGCACGCCTGGCGAAGGTTTCCGCGGGGACGGTCAGCCGCGTGCTCAATCGCCATCCGGCCGTTTCTGTTGAGAACCTGGAACGGGTGCAGCGCGCCATTGCGACGCTGAATTACTCGCCGCGGCAACGCAAGGCGTCGATGAGCGATGTGAATCCGCTGGAGCGACGGAATGTGCTGCTGCTGATGCTCGGCATGGATCGTTCGCTGGCCACGTTGCCGGTGGTCGCGGCGGCC
>DASZUP010000389.1:0-3053 GCA_035547635.1 Pirellulales bacterium | reverse complement strand
TGCCAGCCTCTCATGGCTCCGGGAAAATATCCATTCGCGCTGAGCCTTCATTGTCCAGGTGAAGAAAAACCACTGATCTTCGCTAATCTCCGCTGATTGAATTAGCGTTCATCAGTGAAGATCAGTGGTTCCCGCTTTCTGCGCCGCCGAACGTCTGCAGCGGCGGTCGCCAATGTCCGAAGCCGGTCCTCTGAGGGCGATGGCTGCGTGCGGGCTGGCTATTCGGCCGCTGCGGCGCGAGCTGCGAGAAAATCGTCCAGGTCGTCGAGATCGATCACCCAGCCGCGGCAGTTCGCGGCGCCGCAGCGGCAGGGGATGGCCATCTGCGGAGGCCAGCGGTAATCGATCGTGAACTCGTCGCCAGGGCGAATGGCGTCTAAGGCGAGCACGAACACGCGACGCTCGGTCGCTCCGCCCTCGGGCGATTCGACATCGTACCATTCGAACCGGCTGTTCGGCAGGCAACTGTGGTTCAAAAACCGGAACGGCGCGTCGGGTTCAAGCGTGCGATGGTCGCCCATGCTGTAGCAGTAAGACGAGGCGTAATCGGTTGCCTCCATCACCGTTCCCTCAATTTCGCCAATCACCTCGCCGGCGGCGTAATGTCGCCGGGCAAACACCCCGCGCCCCACGCGGCTGCGGCGGACCTGCGGAGTTCGCGGCCTGGGCGCGGCTGCCAGCGTGCGGCCTTCCGCATTGCGGCGCTCGCGCCGCCGGTTGCCCGAAACGCTTGACGAGTTTTCCTGCTGCGGGCGCCGGCTCAGCGAATCATTCCCATGACTTTCAGGGCCACAATGGCCGCGGTGACCACCGCGGCGCCGGTCAGCCAGAGGATATTGTGCAGATTGAAGGCGAAGGGGTTGCCAAGCGAGGCAAATTCTTCGTCGGTCTCGGGTTCTTGCATGCAGCGCTCCCATCGCTGGAAGGGATAAGAAGGTGGGGGGCACGCGTTCCTGCGGCCGCGTAGCGAATTTATTGATGACGGCGTGGCGGCCCTTTGGAATCTTTCCGGGCCGAAGCGAAAGGGACCAAAAGTGGTGGTCCGCCAGGAGGGAAAGGCGAGAAAGCGACGAGCGAGTTCGCAAAACAAACAGCACCGGACGCATCGTCAAACCGACCGAGAGAAGTATAACCTGACAGCCCCCCGTCGAACAGCCTGATCAGCGTCGCTTTTCGCCGCCGCCGGTCCCTGAAAGCCGCCCCTTTCGCTCGCAACCAAAGGCGATTCAGGCGCCGGTTACTCTCGCTGCAGCCAGTTCATCAGGCGCGCCTTCGATGCTCGCGGCTTCTGCGGCCAGGTTCGCGTCGCTGCGGCTGTCGCTTGCGGCGGCAGGCGGCGGATTGTCACGGGAATCGCCGGCGCCAGGCCGCAAGGCAGAGGGCGGCTGACTGCCGCTGCAGCCGAGCATTAGCGCGAAGAGGCCGACAACAGCGATACGCAGGTTCATGCGATGCCTCATGTTCCGTAGTCAGGCCTTATAGGGTCAGCGTAGCCCTTGGCACACATGGCGGCAAGCAACCGTGCAGATTCATTGTCGACATTCACTCGCGTCGCAGAAGCCGTTGCCGAAAGCGGCTGTCGGTGAAAGCCGCGGAACACGAGGAGAGAGAGAACAGAAGGCAACGAAGGAAACGAAGTTCAGAGAAACGATACTCTCGGCGAGGCGTCTGTCCTCCTTCTTCGTTTCCTTCGTTGCTTTCTGTTCAAAAAAACAGTTGCCCGCAGTGGAATGGCAACGCGCCGTGTGCGCATGGAAATCACGTCCACTTCAGCAAACACGGAGGCTGACGCCGCCGGCTCGCCTTATTCTTTGCGCGTCGCGGCGCGAACCTGGTCGAACAACTCGTTGCGGATGGCGGCAGGCAGTTGCGGCCAGACGATGGCGAGATAGGCCAACTCGGCATAGACGGTCGAGGGACGCGCAGGGGCGACCTTGTCAGGCAGCGGGCCCAGGACGGAAAACAACTGCAGGCCGAAGAGAAACCGCAGCAGGCCTATATTGATGGCGACGATCGCGATGCCGCCGACTTCCAAGGTGAACGCGGACTCGACAGGGAACGTATCTTTAGGCACGGCCAGCGTCAAGGTAAGCGACGCGAGCAGCGCGCAAATCGAAAAGAACCAGCTTCGCGCCGTACGGCGCGCAGCAACCATCATCCAAACCACGGGTAAGGAACTCATCACCACGAGCGCATACAAAAGCAGCATGGTCGCAGCGTCGCTGGCGCCGCCAACAGCCTGTAATAGCGCGCACGGCACAGCGCAGACGGCGGTGTAGGCGACAATGTTCGCAAGCCGTAACTGCATTGCCCGGTTTGGCGACCGCGCATGGTACGCGGGATCGAAATCGATCCGCCAGCCCAGCAAAGTGCGCAGCGGCAGCAGCAGCGCAAACGCGACGGCGAACATCATCGCCGACATCGCCGCCAACATCGGGGCGTCGGTTGTCCCGCTGACCAGGCAAACCACGGCCGTACCCGCCGACGTCGACGCCGCCACGGCCAGCAGGCGGGCGACGAAATGCAGTCCGCCGTACGCCAGCCAGAGCCCCATCAACAAGAGCTGCCCCAGGAGCATGCCATATCCGCCGACGGCGAACGCTGAGTCTCCGCCTTCTATCACCTTGAAGAACAGCGCATCCAGCGCGACATTGGCAACGACCAATCCGGCCAGAAACCAGGTATACGGCTGCTCGCGCCAATCGGGCCGCGCCGGCGCTTCGACTGCGGGCGTTTTCAGAGAAGTCGCCTGCTCGTCAATAATCGCGGCCATGCGAAAAGTCTCCTGGGTAAACGAGGAGCGAGCGGATGGGAGTCAGTGCTCAGGATAATATACGCGGCGCCGCAGCGCGGCGCAAAGCGTTCGCAGTTGCATTTACCGCCTGGCGAGCCGGAGGCGCGAGCCTCGATATTGAAGCGGCTGGCCGACCGCCTCTGTTCGCCAATGCGGCCACGCCGTTCGAGAGGTCAAACTACCAGGGGACTGACGTCCCCCGCTCGCCGCGCGCGAGCGGAAGCTGAAATGGAGCGGGCCGCTGAATGGACGATCATTC
>DASZUP010000388.1:0-8907 GCA_035547635.1 Pirellulales bacterium | reverse complement strand
TGCAAAGCGGGCGAACGGGGCCAAGACCCGTTGGGCAGGCGGCGCGGGCGTCTGAAGTGCAATTCTGTCGCAAGGCGTCGCCGGCACAGTGTTGCGCCTATGGTAGATGCTTCACGGCGTCGCGCAGTTCTTCCGAAAGCTTTTGGTCGACATGCGGCGTGAGCTCGTCCAGGCGGAGCGCCTCCAAGGCGGCCTGCTGCGCTTCGGGCAGTTTGCCTGCGGCGGCCAGGGCCACGGCCAGCCGGGCATGGTTCTCGGCGTGGTTCGGATACAGCCGCACGGCCTGTTCGTAGCTGGCGATGGCTCGCAACAGGTCATGTTCTCGATGCGCAACCTGATAAGCGTCGAGATACGCGTTGCCCGCGTGCAACCGGGCGGCCGCGGAGTGCGGGCGTCGGCGGTTCACTTCCTCAAGGGCTCGTTCCCAACGCTCGAAGGCCGCGCGATCATGACGCCCTCGCCATCGCGACAATTCGATCGCTTCAAGAACTTCCCAGGGGCGGACCCAGCGGGGGTCGGCCTCGGCCGCCGTCTGCAGCAATTCCTCGCGAGCGGCGCCTGCGGCTGACTCGGACTGCAACACCAACAGCCGGCTCTGCATGACGGGCAGATAGTCGCTCCAGCTAAACGCCGCAAGCACTCCGGCTGCCGCACACGCTGCCAGCGCAGCAGAGCGACCCTGCAACGCACGGCCTGGAGCATCGGCGCCGGCCAGGTTGACCCCCAGCGCCATCAGCAGCCAGAGCGAAACTGCAACGCCCGGAAAAGAGATTCCGCCAGCGGCCAGCAGATTGATCGTCAATACCGCGGCGGCCAACAGCGGCAGCCCGCCCGGCAAGTCGCCGTCGTTCACCCACGGCGTCAGCAGCCCAAGCACACAGGCAGAAACCGCCAGGCCGCCCAGCACGGCGTAGGCAGACAGGGAAACGGTCGACGAAAGACCGACGAAGAACGCCAATCCAAAACCAGCCGGCACGGCGGCAGCCAGGACCAGCGCCCAATCAGCCGCCGCCGGCTCGAACGAACCGTCGTGCGTCGCTACGACTCTTCCTGACCGTCGCGCAGCGTCCGACCCTTCAGACGCATCGGAGTCGCCGTCCACGGCTGTTCGGTCACTTCGCCGCCGCCGAAGCACGTCATAGCCAATGCCGATAAAAATTCCGAGAAAGGCCGCCAACGCGGGCGTGCCGGATGTGGCCCAGACTTCGAACAGCAGATTATGAGGATCGGCCACCACTTCGCTGGCTTCGGGGAGTTTGTACCGCGTGTATTCATCCTGGAAGTTGCCCAGGCCGCAGCCGAGCCAGGGCCGATCCTTGATCATCGCCAGCGACGATTGCCAGTACTGCCAGCGATAGCCGAGCGATTTGGAAGCCTCGGTGAAGATCTCGCGATCGAGGCTGCCCGTCGCCACGGCGCCTCCAACGAGCGCCGCCAACAGTGCGGCGCCGGCGAGAACGATGCGCCGATTGAGCAGTCCCCCGTGGCGCAAGGCCGCCAGACCCAGTACGCCCAGGCCGGCTGCGCTTGCCAGCCAGGCGCTGCGGCTCTTGGTGAGCAGCAAGCACGCCAGGATCATGCCGCTCGTCGCCAGCAGGCCGGCCAGCGTCAAGAGGCGGCGGTTTTGCGTCGCGGGGGCCGGACGGACGGGCCGGAAACCCCGGTTGCTCAATAGCAGACCCACAGCCACGATCCACCAGGGGGCTAGCACGCCCGCCAGCGAGTTGGTCAGCGCGAAGGTGGCCATCGGCTCAGTGCTTTCCAGGCGATTCTCAAAAACGATGCGCTGAGGCGAGTCGGGTTCGACTGGAATGTTTAACTCCCGCAGCATCCGCTCGGGATTCTCGCGGTACTGAGCCCGATCGTTCGGCATCGAGATGAAGTACTCGTGCAGTCCGTATGCCGAGAGCGTGACGGCCAGAGCCAGCATAACGGCGGTAACGGCCCGGGCCTCGCGCGCGTTGGCAAGCAATTGCCTCACGAGGAAGAATCCCGCGCCCAAGGCAGTCCATTCCCAGAACAGGTTGATGGCGGGGCGCGCGGCGCCTGCATGCACGGTGCGCCAGGTTCCGGCCGCCATGCACGCCAGCAGCGCCGTCCAGGCGGCGTCGGCCCAACTGAGCCTCACTCGCAACTCGCCCCGCAGGAACCCTGCCACCGCCCAAACGCCGACCAGCAAAAGCGTGAGCAGTACGAAGGCCAGTCCCTCGCCATCGGCCGTTACTGAGTTTTCGCTCGGCAGCAGGGGACGTGCAACGAACAATGCCGTGAGGGCTGCCAGCAGCAGCCCGCGCAACGAAAAGCGAGACGCGGGCAGAGGGCTCGTCGAACGGTCGGCGTTCTTCTTGCGGCGGTTCATCTACGTTCGCCGGTTCCGTCGGCCGGTTGTTTCCAGCACCCCGATCAACGTCAACACGCAGCCAATCAATAACAAGATGATCCAGGCGCCCGACTCATCGACCTGGTGTAAGAGCAGGGCGCCCAATCCGCAAGTGGCCGTCGTCAGGTAGATGGTCAGTACGGCCTGCCCCTTGGTCATGCCCATGTCCACAAGCCGATGCGAGAAGTGGTTCTTGTCTCCTTCGAACGGGCTGCGTCCTTCGCGCAGCCGGATCCAGACGACCGTCGTCGTATCGTAGAGCGGCACGGCCAGAATGCACAGCGGCGTCAAGATGGCGTGCGTCGGCAACTCGCCGCCGGTAAAGGTCGCCATGCTGGTCGCCAGCGCCAGACAGAAGCCGATCAGGTAGCTGCCGGCGTCGCCCATGAAGATTCGAGCCGGCGGACGGTTGTGCCATAAAAAGCCGAGCAGGGCGCCGATCAACACCAGCAAAAAACCGCTGACGAATAATTGCGGCTGATGCGTGATCGGGTTGGGCGTGGTCAACAGCACGGTCGCCAGCATCGCCGCGGCGATGGCCGCCACCCCGCCCGACAGGCCGTCCATGTTGTCCAGCATGTTGAACGAGTTGATCAAGCCCACGATCCAGCAAACGCTGATCGTCGTGGTGATCCAGGGTTGCTCGACGAAGACGGTCAATCGCCAGCCATGCCAATAGGAGACCAACGCCGAAGCGACGCCAATCTGAACGAGGATCCGCCAGCGCCAATCGAGTCCAAAGCGATCGTCGGCCAATCCCAGCAGCATCAGCGCCGTGCCTGCGGCCAGCAACAGCCACAGCTTGGGCGTCTGCTGCAGCAAGCCGCCGATGTGCGCCGCGGCGAAGGAGGGCAGAGGCCAGCGCCCGGCGAGCAGGTAGCCGTCGCCGCTGGGCTCAAGCGACCAAAGCGCCAATTGGCCGGCGGCAAACGGGAGCATGATGCCCAGCCAGATAGCCAATCCGCCTCCGAGCGGAGTGGGGGTGCTGTGCACCTTGCGGCGCCCGGGCTTGTCGACCAGGCCCAACTGCGGCGCCAGACGGCGAATGATTGCCGCGGCGAGGAGCGAAACCAGCAGGCTCGGCAGCAGCGTTCCCAACAACAGCCACGTCACGATGGGCGGGCCTCCCGCGCCCGGGCCTGCAGTTCGTTACGTCGTTGCGTGAAGTAAGCGTGAAAGTCGGCGCGGCGATAATCGGGATAGGTCCATTCCCGCGCTTGCCATTGTCCGGCTCGATAGTACAAAGTCACCTCGGCGTAAATTCCCTGGCCCAGATAGAGCCGGTGCGAATGGTCTTTGGTCGAGGCCAGCACCAGCTTGGCCGCCGTCAGATAACCCGGATCGAGATTCAACGGACGCGGCTCAGGATGGGCGGCCCCTTCAGTATACTCCGCCTCCCAAAGGTTGGTGGTCCGCTTGATTTCTGGTAATTGGGCCGGATCGATCAGGCCGGCCACGGCCAGGAACTGTTTCTTGAGATCGCCGCCCATGGTGGCCGAGTAATAGTCAGTTTCCGTAAAATCGAATGCGGGGCTGGCCGGTTCGAGCGGACCCCAGGCGGCTTCGGCCCGACGCGCCGCCCAACGCAGGGCCTCGGGGTAGCGGCTGCAGACGGCCATGATCAGCATGGCGGGAGCGTGGCTGGAAATGGAGCCCATAGTAACTCGCTGATTCGTTGCTTCGGTCGTTCGTTGCCGCCACCCGTCGGTCAATTGGGTAACGCCTGTCGTGCCTGGCTCTTACAATCGGCTCAGACGCGGGCCTTGTCAGGTTCTGGATTTTTAACTAAACAGGGGGTTTCGCCCCAGACGCGGTCTCTGGAACAGACCTCCCCCGCCGATAGATCCGCTTGTGGCGCGGCCGTCATACGCTCATTCGCCCCTGGCGCCACGGGCCAGTGTTTCGGGAAGTCCCAAGGCTCTCAGCGAATGCATTCTCTCAATCTGACAAATTCCCGGTCCAAAACAAGTTGGTTTACTCGCTGGCGTTCGGCATGGCGGTTGTGGTTTGGGGGCGGAGGCAAGCTCAGTCAACAGCCGCGGGGCAAACGGAACTCGGTCGACAACCTGGCCAGGCATTATGAGTACTACGGTCGGCACCTGATGGCGAACTACGTCGGATGCGACCCGGCGGCGATCGCGGACAACGCCGGCCTGAAGGCAGTCTTGGAGTCGGCCGTAAAGGCGGCCGGCGCTACTTTGCTCAATAGCGTGGACTATGCGTTCACGCCTCAAGGCATGACCGCCGTGATGCTGCTCTCGGAAAGCCACGCCAGCATCCACGTCTATCCGGAGCATCTGGCCTGCTTCGTCGACCTGTTCACCTGTGGACGCGGCTGCAGCGTACAGAAGTTCGACGAGACCCTGCGCGAGTATTTGCGGCCGCAGCATGTCCAGCGGCGCACGCTGTTGCGTCACGAGCATGGCATCGAAGAAGTCTCGCTCGCCGAAGCCGATTGCTGGGCGGGCGAGTGGGTCGCCTGACGATCGAGTGCAGCCGCCGCGTTCGTCGGCCGAAAGCGGCGGGCGCCGAACCAGCCTGTGGCGCCCGATGCCACGGTAGACCGCAGCAACGGTGTATCGCATGATGAATTCGCAGCCTCCCGAACGTTCGGAGATCAAGCGGCCTTACCCTTTGCCGGCTTTGCCTGCTGATCGGCGCTACGTAGAGCCGGTCGACCCGGCGAGCGCTGGCGGCGCCGTGTTGACCTTCGTCGAAGAATCGGATCCCTTCTGTCGCCACAGCTATTGCTTGTCGCAGGTCGTGTACGCCGGCAAGACGGACTTTCAACACGTGCTGATCGCCGACTCGTACAGCTTTGGCCGCATCCTGGTTCTTGATGGAACGATTCAAAGCGCCGAGGCCGACGAGGCGTTGTATCACGAACTGCTGGTGCAGCCGGCCATGCTGAGTCATCCGGCGCCGAAGGACGTGCTGATTATCGGCGGCGGCGAAGGCGCCTCGCTGCGAGAAGTGCTGGTCCATCGCTCTGTGCGGTCGGCGACGATGGTCGATTTGGACCGCAAAGTGGTCGAGTTGTGCCGCGAGCATCTCGGGGCATGGCATCGCGGAGCTTTCGACGATCCGCGCGTGCGCATGGTCTACGACGATGGACGCAGGTTCATAGCCGACAACGACGATTGTTACGACGTGGTGGTTATCGATGTGGTCGACATGCTCGACAATGGTCCGGCTCAGGCGCTTTACACGCGGCAATTCTACGAGTTGCTCAAGCGCCGCTTGCGACCCAAGGGAATTGTGGTCGTGCAAGGAATGGAGTTTTCATACCTCAAGGACAAGCCGCATGCCGCCCTGACTCGCACGCTGCGATCCGCCTTCGCCGAGGTGCACGGCTATCAGGTCCACGTGCCGTCGTTTTTCGCTTCCTGGGGCTTCTTGACGGCGTCCGACTGGTTCTCGCCGGAGCAGGGGACTGCAGCCGATTTCGACGAGGCCATCCAGGCGCGTTTGCCGGCGCAATGGCTCAGACATCTGACGGGCGAATTCCTGCGCCGTTGCTTTTCCTATTGCAAGGAGACGCAGTTCCGGCTGGCCTTATCCGGCCCGATTTTGGAAGACGGCGCGGCGTTCACGCCGCCCCCGGACATCAAGCAGGAAAAGCCGCAACGCGTCGCCTTTCCTCGCCCCGTCGAGCCCTAGGCGCGCACGCGCTAGGGGACGCGGCGTTCCACGCCTTTATCCTCCACGGTATTCATCACCTGCTTTTCGTCTCGGTCGTCGAGCTTGGCCATCACCTCGTTCTGGGCTTGCTCTCGCGTCAGACCGCGGCGGGCGGCATACTCGTCCAGGAAGCGATCGGATTCAATGCTCTCGCGGCTCCTGGCGTTCTGGCAACCGCTTAGCAGCACCAAGCCCGCAAGCGCCAGCGGCAACATTCCCGTCCGCCAACGACATCCCGCGGCAGTTATTTTCCGGCGGTTCGCGCCGACCGATAAACCATCAGGCCTGGCAGCCATGGGCGACCCTTTTTTCTGAACAGGCGAGAGATGAGATGGGACTGGCCTCGCGCAGGAAGGCCTCTATCGAACGCTGCGCGAAGCCGGGCAGCCGCCGGTCGAGCGTCTTGCCGCAGAATTGCTTGCCGCGCAAGGGCGTGATTCGGAAATGGCCCAGAGGCCGCGTAATTCTCAAGCCCTTCGGAGCCGCGCAGGTTTTCGATAGGCCGCGGATCATACTCGAAACGCCCGCTTCGCACCAAGTTCAATTTTCCCCTGCCAAAAGCCTGGAAACGGTCGGCATCCACCATCGGCGGCGCGCGATGCGCGTCGATCTCTTCCGCGTCAACGATCAGCAGCGTCTTGCACTGACCGCTGGCATTGCGGACCGGTCGATCTGTGCCAGCAACGCGCCGAGACGCCAAGGCGCTTGGAGCCGCTCTTCGACCGCGACGGATAGCCGCTACGGCAATTGCAGCGAGACTTTCAAGGCATCGTCCACCTGCCGCATCAGCGTGGGCGAAAGCTGGCCGATTGTCCGGAGTACGCTGGCCTGCGGAAGGGTGTAGAGGTTCTCGCACTTCACGGCCGACGTTCTGCTGAGGCCGGTTTGCTGGCCCTCGGGCGTGGTTGCGTCGATCAACACCTGCGCCGGCTCGGTCGCGGCCGGCCGCGTATTGCTCGTGATCATCGCGAAGATCGAATTGGCGAGCCGCCCGTTGTTGCAATCTGCCTGCACGACCAGCGCAGGCCTTCGTTTCGGTGGCAGGCCGGGTGCTTGGGGGAAATCCAGAATGACAACGTCGCCTCGTGCAACGCTCATGAGGCGGTTTCAGAATCGTCGAGATCGTATTCGTCCATGCCCTCCGCCCCCCACCCTTCTGGATCGGCAAGGTGCAAGGCGGCCGCCGCCGCCATCTCACTGGGCGTAAGTTCACTGTCGTCGTAGACGTACTTTTGGAACTGCTGGCTTGTCATCACGACGTATACCTTGCCGGCCGCATCCCGGACTTCTATGGGGCGGTCTTGCCGGCTGACGGCCTGGGCGATGTCTTCGTTGAGCTTGGCACTCATACCATTATTCTACCAGACAAGCGTCCGGCGGCCTACGGCGCCCTTTTCCTCTCAAGCCAAAAGGCAAAGGAGACTGGAAAACCCCGAAAACTTCGGCGGGACCTCGGCAAGGGCGCCGCTCGGCGCTGGACAAAGCGTATGATTGAATGCGAGAGGCGGCGCCTGGGGCAGGGCAGGGGGGCGACGGGGCGGGGGAAGCATTGCAGTAGCGGGAGGAACCAGGATGAAACGAGCAGCGCGTTGGGCCTCCATGTTGTTTGCAGCCGCAGCATTGCCGGCGGCGTGGTTGGGATGCAGCAACATTGCGCATGCACAATCCGTTGCGCAGGCTGCCTCGACGGGCGTTGAAGTGCAAACTCGCGGCCCGGTGCACGAAGCTTTCGCCGAACCGGTCGTGTTCAACGCCGCGGCCGGGCTGGTCGTCCCCGTACAACCGCCGGCGCCGGTCCATGAAATAGCTCCCAGCGTCAAGCCGGCGGGAGCGCACGTAGTCTGGTTGCCGGGGTATTGGGGCTGGGACGATGACCGGCAGGATTTCCTTTGGATCAGCGGCGTGTGGCGCGTGCCGCCGCCGAACTCTCGCTGGATTCCAGGTTACTGGAGCAAAGCGAAGGAGGGCTTTCTTTGGAGCCCTGGTTTCTGGGTTGCGTCCGGCACGGCACAAATCAAATACCTGCCGCCGCCGCCCAAGAGCCAGGAAACGGGACCCTCGCGTCCCGCTCCGTCGGCGAACCATTTTTATATTCCCGGGCACTGGCGCCCGCGCGGCGAACAATACGTGTGGCAGGCCGGTTATTGGAGCCAGGCCAAACCGGGCTGGGTCTGGACGCCGGCCTGTTCTCTTTTGACTCCTGCCGGCGCCGTATTCGTGCCGGGACGATGGGACTATCCGCTGGCTCGACGCGGTCTGCTGTTTGCGCCGGAGGCGATGGACGCCGACGCGGCGGCGCGGCCGGGTTTCCGCTTCACGCCGCGGTATGTCGTCAATACGAGGGCCCTGACCGATCACCTGTTCGTCCGCGCCGATTACAGGCATTACTACTTCGGCGATTACTACGACGCCCGCTACGCGAACGCCGGTTTCTTGCCGTGGTTTGCATTTCAGGACGGCGGGTTGGGCTATGTGCCGGATTACGCCTATGCGCGCTGGCTCTATGGCCGCGACACGCCCGACTGGGACGCCCGCATGCGGGCCGGCTACCAGGCCCGCTTGGACGGCGCCGAGGACCGTCCGCCGAAAGATTGGGCGGCGCTCCAGGCCCAAGCCGCCGCTCGCGGTGCGGGAAAAGCAGGCCCGATCGTAATGTCGCTGAACGATCTTATGCGGTCGCAGGCCTCGCCGCTGTCGCTCGTACACGTCAATAAGAACGCTCTAGCACGCGCCGCAGGTTTGTCCGAACACGTCAAGTCCCTTGCCGCCCAGCGTTCGAAGCTCGAAACCGGAGCGGGCGGCAAGTTGGACCTGGGTCGCGCCGAAGAAGCGCCTCTGACGATTGA
>DASZUP010000387.1:0-1855 GCA_035547635.1 Pirellulales bacterium | reverse complement strand
ACGGGTCGCCGCGCCTCCTTCATTAAGGCACACCGAAGCCCAGCCTTTGTCATCCTGAAAAACCAGCAGCTCGCCCGAAGCGTTGACGCTCAACGTCCAGGACGCAATCGGACCTGTCAAGCGTTCGGGCGGGCCATAAGTTATGACAATCGGCGCACCGGCCGTCTCCGCCGCTTCGCTATGGTTCGGCTCGGGCACGGATTGTGCAACCCGATGACATGGCAGCCGAAAAACGCCCGCGTTGCAGCCGACCAACAGAGCGCCCTGCCGATCGAAGAAGGCCATGCAGTGACCCATTGGGCGGGCCAGCAGCCGGCGCATGGTCTGTAAGTCCCACAGTTCCAGGCCCGCAAAGCCCGAGAATGCCACGACGCGATTATTGGGGCTGATCGAAGCCTTGTGCCAATAACCTAATGGCGCGTCGACGGACTGCGCCAGCGTGCGGCATTCTCCGGGCGTCAGTTCGGCCAGCACCTGCTTCCCATGCAGGTTGGTCAAGAACCAGATTCGTCTCTGCGGGGCGGCATCGCAGGCGCCGCTGATTACATCAGGCACGTCGAGCAGCCGCTGGCCTGTGGCATAATCCCAAACCAGCAATCGTCGGTCCCAGAGGGTGTGCGACGCGAGAATCGATCCGTCTTCGTTAAAGCGGAGTTGAGCCGGCACCCCACGGTGTGCCAGGCTGAGACGCGGCGTGCGGCTGCGAATATCCCAAACTTGAATTCGTTCTGTAGCTCCCCAAATCGCCAACGACTCGCCGCTGGGATGCCAGGCGATTCGCGCTTCGCGCACGTTTCCCAAGGGCAGCTCAGCTTCAACCTGGCCGTCGGCGGTGGAAATCACCTGCACGCTGCTGCCGCACACTGCAAGGCGCCCTGTGGCGGCATGAAACGCAAAGGGGGAGCGAGCGGGACCCCGGCCCAGCGATCGCACTAGCGAACCATCGTCGACGCGAAGCCAGCGCATGCCGTCTTGCTTGTTGCTGCAGGCGACATGGAGGCCATCGGGGGCAAACGCCAAATAGTCGACGGGCCCCGCACGCCAGATCTCGGTCGGGACCTTTCCGTCGATTCGCCAAACGACCATGCACTCGTGGTCAATGGCCGCCAGCAGCCGGCCATCGCGCGAGAGAATGGGGCGGGCTTGACCGGCAGTCGGCTCGATCCGCCAGAGCTTTTGGCCATTGGACAGCCGAAAACCGAGTAGCTCGCCCCGTGAATTTGAGACGACATAACAATCGGCGGCCGCGGACATGTCGGATTCGCCGCTGGCGAGGGGCCATTCGTTCAACACCCGCAGCGTTTGCAAATCCGTCAAGACCGACGAAGACAGGACCGCATTGCGCAATTGCAAGGTTCGATCAGCATCGTCGCCGATAAACTTGCCCAGCGCAATCGCCTTATCGACCGCCTGTAATGCGGCGAATCGTTGCCCAACTTTCCGGCTGTTGTTCAGGGCAAGGGCTTCGCTAAGATAGGCATCCCACAGCCGCTCCCGGGCGGTCTGATTGGCCAGTCGTTCGGCTAATTGTGCCGACTTGGATGCTTTGAGTTCGCGGCTTAGTTGTGCGGAAAACCACAGCGAGACGCACAGAATCCCCAACAACAGCGCGGTGACCGATCCGAGCGCCATCGCCAGTGAAGGATTGCGGCGACTCCATCGCCAGAGGCGCTCGGCGCCGCCCGCTCGCCGGGCCTGTATGGGCCGACCTTGTAGAAAGCGTTCCAAATCTGCGCGAAGGTCGGCGGCAGAACCATAGCGGCAGTGAGGTTCGCGGTGCAAGCACTTATCGCAGATCGTCGCCAGATCGCGTGAGACGCGCGGCGCGCGACGATGACTCGAAATTGGCTCGCTG
>DASZUP010000386.1:0-7156 GCA_035547635.1 Pirellulales bacterium | reverse complement strand
GAGAACCTGAGTCTCGTAGCGACCTTGATAGTAAACGCCGCTGTTGCCGCGCCCCTGGCCGCGAGCCTTCGGCATGAACGGCGTGCGGAACTCGAGGTGCAGCGTGAAATCGCGAAACGTATCGAGACTGGTGCAGCCTTGCATCAACAGGCCGTCGGCGGTGATCTTTGCGCCTGGCTTCCAGTGTTTATCCAGCGACGCTTTCGTGCCGTCGAACAGCGTCACGGCGTCTTGCGGCGGCTTGGCGCCCAGCGTCGGACTGGATCGCTCCGCCTTTTTCAACATGGCGACGAATTCCTTGACCTCGTCGCGGTCCGCCTCGACGGTTTGCTTGTCTTTGCCCGTCCAGCCTGCGCCCGGCAGCCCGCCCGGGTAAGAGACCACCAGGAATTCGCCGTCTCCCAGCGCCGCCACCTGCATGCCGAGCCGGTCGCCTGCATACTCGCCCTGCAGGGTGAAGTCGGGATCGGCTGCAGCGGCTTCGGGCGTTTCGTAGATGGCATCGGCGGCAACGGCCGTCTTTGCCAGCAGCAACAAGCAACACGCCCAAGGCGTTAAGACGCGACGTGCAGACATGCGGTGGGAACCTTCGGGCTATCGGCAGATCAGAAGGAGGACGGAGCGCAGCAGGGCAGCCTTGCTCGCCCGGAGATTTGCCAGACTATAACCGGCCGCCCGGCAAATCAAGGAAAAGGAGGCGCTTGCGGGATTTGTGGTATAATTCGTCTATGAATACGGCTACCGAGAATATGGTCGGCAAGCTCTTGGAACCAGTCTTCCAAACGCTGCCCGCGAATGTCGCCCGCCAGATCGTGGACCTGGAAGCGGACGAAGCATTTCAGCAACGCGTCGAATTCCTGGCACGGAAGTCGAACGAAGGGGAACTGACGCCGCAAGAGCGTGACGAGTACGACGCGTACGTCCAGGCCGGCGACGTGCTCGGCATCTTGCAAGCCCTCGCGCGGCGGACCTTACAGCACGCTCCGTCCTGATGGATGAAGCGACGCGCCGGAAAGTTCGCGACCGCGCGGGAAATCGTTGCGAGTATTGCCGGCTGAAACAACAGCACCTGCGCTTGTGGAAGCACCAGATCGAGCACGTGATTCCCAAGAAGCATCATGGCTCCGACGATGCCGACAACCTTGCTTTGGCGTGCGTCCGGTGTAATCTCGCGAAATCGTCCAATCTGGCGGGCCGAGACGAGGAGACAGGCGATATCGTTCCTCTGTTCAATCCCCGGCTCCACGAATGGCAGGAGCATTTTGGGTACGCTGGCGCAAGGATCGCCGGGCGTACTGCTATCGGTCGAGTGAGCGTTGACGTGCTGAATATGAACGAAGTCGAGCGTTTACGGCTGCGTCAGGCCTTGCTCAGCAATGGCGAACTCGATTGAGGCTGATGGCGTTCAAGCACCGACCTTGATTTAGCGATTGCGTCATGCAATCAGTTCCCGAATCTTCTGCAGGCTCTTGGCGGCCGCGGCGTCGAGATTGGCTTCGCTGCCTCCGCCGCGCAACGGCGAGCACATCTCGTAGGCGACATAGCCCCGGAAGCCCCCTTCCTTGAGCCCGGAAAAGAATGCCGGCAAATCGATAAACCCGTCGCCCAAAGGCACGGCTCGCACCGCGGGCGGGTCGAGTCGCCGATAGTTGATCAGCGTCGATTGATAAGCATACCGCTCGACGCGAACGTAGTCGGCCAGCGTAGTTTGCACCATGCGAGGCGCCATCCGACGCGCCGCCTGGTACAAGTCGGCGCCGTGCAGCGCAATGGACCAGGGGTCGAACATGGCTTTCAGATTCGGGTGGTCGATTTCATCGAGCAACTCTTCAAAACCCTCGGCCGAGACGCCGATGTCGTGGTGGTTTTGCAAGCCAAGTACGATGCCATGGTCGGCGGTCAACGCGGCCGCCTCGCGCAAGGCCGCGACGCACTTGTTCCAGTCGGCCTGGTAGTTTGCTTCTCCGGTGGCGTAGCCGCTGAAGACCCGCACGATCTTGGCGCCTAGCGACTTGGCAATTCGGGCCAGGCCGCCAAGATAAGCCAGTTGCATTTCGACGAAGGGAACCTCCGGCGCGCTCGATCCGGCGGTGAAATCCGTGTAGGCGGCGATGGTCGCAATTTCGATCTGTGCGTCTTGCGCCGTTGCGCGAATCGCCGCCAGCGACTCGTCGTCCGGGTAATCGAGCGCGGACAGGTGCGGCCGTTTGCCGCCCAGCTCGACGGCCGGATATCCCAACTCCGCCGCCTTTCGCAGAAAGGCGGGAAGATCGAGCCGGTGCTGGCCCCAGGAGCCCGCGTAACTGACGGAAAACAGTGCCGGAATCATGCGTTGCGCTTCCCTTGGGGTTGGGGCAAATGGGCTTTTTGAGCGTTTCGTGTAGCGCAAAACGTAGCAGTCGCAGCCTTGCGCGCCAAAAAAATCACGACAACGTGAAAAATCGTTGCGGCCGCTGTAGCCGCTAGTTATTCTGCGAAGTGGTCTGTTGAAGGGGGGTTGCGCCGCCACGCCGGAGCGCGAAGAGGGCTTGAAGCTCGCAAATCCGGCCGCGGCGCACGGGAGGCTTACACCGAGCTCATTGCCCCGGCTTCCTCGGGAAATTCCAGTCGTTAGGACTTTGGGAAATCGTCTCATGTTGTTTGGAGAATCGGCCGGTAACGGTCCGGAGCGCAAGCGTAGCGCTCGTTCGGGTGGAAAGTCTGCAGGATCCTCTCGCCGTCGGGCGTTGAGCGGCGGGCGTCGCTTGCACGTGGAGAGCTTGGAAGACCGGCGAATGATGTCGGTGGTTCCGGTCGATCCGCCTGGGCAAATCGACGTGGCGCACTCGGCCACGCTCTCTGCCGCCATCCAGCGCGCGGCGGATTTAAGCCAATACACGGCGACGCAGCTAAGCCAGACTTACAACTGGGTGGTAGGCTATTCCGCTGGACAATCGCCCGCGCAAATGGCGGCGTCCATCGGGGCCACCTCGCAGGGCCCGACGAACCTGATCGCTAACTCGGTCGTGTTCTCATTTCCAGCCTCCGTCACCGCTCAGGATGCCGCCAACCGTCTGGCAACGCTGGGCGGCAAGACGTTTGATTTTCCGCTGGTGCCGATCGATCGCACGACTTACTCGTTTGTTCCGGCCGGCAGCCTGTTTCCACAACAATGGCATCTGAATAACACGGGTCAAGTCGGGGGCACGCCCGGCGCCGACGCCAACGTGCTGCCGGTCTGGGCGACGGGCGATCTGGGCCAGGGCACGATCATCGGCGTCGTCGACAGCGGCGTCTACGGCGCCCATCCCGACCTGGCGCCCAACTACCGCTCCGATCTGAGCTACAACTTCCTCGAGGACAACTACGATGCGACGCCTCCGGCGCCGATCGGTCCGGAAGACAGCCATGGCACCGAAGTCGCGGGCGTGGCCGCCGCTTCAGGCACGACGCTGGATGGGACGGTGGGCGTGGCGCCGCAGGCGCAGATTGCCGGCATTCGCGCCATCGGCGGCCTGATCACGGACCAGGCGATGGCCAATGCCCTGGAATTGAACAATCAGACCATTCAGATCTACAACAACAGTTGGGGACCGGCGCTGAGCAACTTCGGCGTGCCTTCTCCCGAAAGTCCGTTGGTGCTGGCAGCTTTGCAAGACGGCGCCCAGAACGGACGCAATGGGTTGGGCAGTATTTACGTCTTCGCGGCCGGCAACGGCCTGGCGGCGCAATCGGACGTTAACTACGACGGCGATGCCAACTCGCGATTTGTGATCGCGGTCACCGGCGTGGATGAGTATGGCAAGCAAACCACCTACGGCGTGCCGGGAGCCGCGGTACTGGTAGCCGCGCCGACGGGACACGACATTCAGGGCGCCGCAGACGAGCACGGGATTCCCACCACGACCGTGATCAACGCCACCAACCTCGACGGCTCGGCGACGTTGGCGCCCTCTTACGTCGACAGCGGTCCGGACGGCTTTAACGGCACGTCATCCGCCGCACCGGTCGTCTCCGGCGTCGTGGCGCTGATGCTGCAAGCCAACCCGAAGTTGAGTTATCGCGACGTACAGATGATTCTGGCCGAAACGGCCACCCAGAACGACCCGGGTTCCGGCTGGACCGGCAACGGCGCGAGTTTCACAACGGACGGCAAGACGTTCACGCCGTTCCACATTAACAACATGTACGGATTTGGCACCGTCAACGCCGCGGCGGCGGTCGCCTTGGCCAAGCAGTGGTCGCCGCTGCCGGCGGAAAACGTGGTCAGCTCCCCGGTGGTCAACGTCAATGCCGGCGTTCCCGACGGCGTCAGCACCGGCGTGACGAGCACGGTCACCTTCTCAGGCGCCAACCTGCACATGGAGCACGCCGAGGTGATCCTGACCGCGACGCACGCGGCGCGGAACGATTTGACCATCACCTTGACCTCGCCCAACGGCACGCAATCGGTGCTGGCGGCCACTCGCACCACGGACTACCAATACGATGCCAGCGGCAACGTGGTCCTGGACAAGAATGGCAATCCGGTTCACAACGCGAACTACACGAACTACGTGTTCACCACGGTTCGCGATTGGGGCGAGAATTCCAACGGGACGTGGAAGCTGCAGGTCTCCGACCGCACTAGCAATGGCGTGGCCGGGACGTTCAACTCGTGGCAGTTGAACCTGTACGGCACGACCGATTACGCGCCGATCGCCCTGGACGTGTCGGCCAGCACGGGCGGCAGCACGCCCGTCAATGTCGATCTGACGTCGAACACCTATGACTACAATCTCGGCGGACCCGCGACGGGGAGCGAAATCTCCATCGCCAGCCAGCCGGGGCACGGCGTCGTGAGCTACAATCCGACGACGGGAGTGGTAACGTACACGCCCGTGCCGGGATTTTCGGGCCCCGATACGTTCACCTACATCGTCACCGACGGTCAGGGCCACGTCTCGCGTGCGGCCACGGTCACCATTAACGTAGCTTTTTCAGCGCAGGCGCCAAACGCCCATGACGACACGGCCGGCGTCGCCTTGGGCACCACGGTCGTGATCGACATCTTGTCGAACGACACCGATCCCAACGTGGGCGCGACCCTCAATCCCGCCAGCGTTCAGATTGTCACGCCGCCGGAATTCGGCTCGGTGAGCATCAACCAGATCACCGGCGCGGTCAGCTACACTCCCGGCGGCGCGTTCCAGATTTCCGATAGCTTCCAATACACGGTGAGCGACAACAAAGGCGGCACGTCCAATGTCGCTACGGTAACGATCAATCGCCTGAGCGCAGCGCCGACTGCCGTCAGCGACAGCGTGGCGACGGGGCGCAACCAGCCGACCGCGATTGACGTATTGGCCAACGATCTGCAAGGCTCTCCCGATCTGTCGTTGGACCCGTCGACCGTGGCGATCGTGGGCGCGCCGCAAAACGGTTCGGTGAGCATCGATCCGACAACGGGCGCAGCCACCTACACGCCGAAGGCCAACTTCTACGGTCAGGACAGCTTCTCTTACACGGTTGCCGACATCGCGCATAACGTGTCGAACACGGCGACCGTATCGATCATGGTGATGAGCGCCGGCGCCCCGCTGGCCTTGGATCACGAGTTCGTGCTGGTTCCTGGATACGGCGTCATCCGCGGCATCAGCGCGTTGGACAACCCGACAGGTAGCGGCTCGCTGACGGTGAGGTTAGTGCAACAAGCCGCCTTGGGAACCGTCACGGTGGCGCCGGACGGCTCGTTCAGCTACATCCAGGGACCGAACTTCCACGGTCTCGATACGTTCCTGTACCAGGTCAACGACGGGTCACAAGACAGCAATGTGGGCTCCGTCCGGCTGGTCAGTCCTCAGTTTCACTACATTGAAAAACTGTACCAGACCTTGCTCGGGCGCACCGGCAGCGACGCCGACATTCTCCACTGGTCGGGACTGTTGAGCCAGGGCGTCAGCCGCAACTCAATTGCCGAAGGCTTCCTGAATTCAGCCGAATATCAGGCCCACGTGGTGAACGGCATCTATCAACAACTGCTCGGACGTTCGGCCGACGTCGGCGGAACGAACTTCTGGGTCGGACAGTTGCAAGCCGGAGTCTCGATACCAACGGTGCAGGCCGCCATCGCCTCATCGTTTGAATATTTCGCCAGACACGGTTCCACCAACGCCGGGTTCGTCGCCGGGCTGTACCAGGACTTCCTGGGCCGTTCGGCGGGCCAGGCGGAAATCTCCAGTTGGACGACGGCCATGAGCCAGGGCAAATCGGCCGCCAGCGTGGCGCTTGGGTTCGTCGGTTCGACCGAATACCGCACGACGCTGATTACCAGCTACTATCAGACGTATTTAGGCCATGTCCCCGACCAGGGCGGTCTGAACAACTGGCTGTTCGTGTTCTCGCTCGGCTATCCAAGAACGACCATCCAAGCGGGAATTCTGGCCAGCAACGAGTACTACAACATCCAATAGTGGCGTGCCGCTCAATAGTCGCCGGCCTTTTCCCGGCCGTCGCGAGTGGCGAGCCGCTGGAAGGTGTTGTTGTCGATGCTGTAGCTCTGGAAGCGCACGCTGGAGTCGACGAACAGGAACTCGCCTCCCTCGGGGTGATAACTCCAGAAGTGCGTCAGGTGCGCGCTGTCATCACTGCCTTCGGTGAATCCAAGTTCGGTGGCGAGCAGGTTGTCCGAGTCGCCCCGAGCGTTGGTTCCGCTGCCGCACGCCCACCAGCCCAGTAGTAAATTGCCGATCATTCCTCGTTCGCCGACGAATAAGGTCTGGCTTGTCCCGTCGTTGACGTCGGCGATGCCGACCGCCGAATTGCTGTACAGCATGCCGTTGCCGGCGGTGATCGTCGTCCCCATCACGCCAAAGTAATTGCCGTTGGCATACGTGCCCCAGGCTGCGTCGCTCCAGCGCTGTCCGCTTCGCGGCTCGCTGGGGCATTGCCAGGCCGGAAGATTTGCCGAGACCATGCCCAGGCCGCTGTGCGCCTTGTTGTATTCGAAGCAGTTCAAGAAGCTGAAGTCGGCTTGCTTGTAGAGATTCTCTTGTTCGAGCTGCGGGAGGAGCGCCGTTTGAAAAGTCCAGAACGTCGTAGAGACGTTGCCGATGGGAAATCGGCGGTGGATGTCGTGATAGGCGATCAAAGCGATGCCGATTTGCTTGAGCTTGTTCTCGCACTGCGTCCGGCGCGC
>DASZUP010000385.1:0-5736 GCA_035547635.1 Pirellulales bacterium | reverse complement strand
GCGTCGGCCCCTTTGGCAAGGCTGAACTCCGGCAGCGCTTCAAACACGCGACCGTCGAGATCCAGCCGCTGCTGCTCGACCAAACGCAAGACGGTTGCGGAAGTGATCGGCTTCGATACGCTCGCTACGCGGAACCGCGTGCCGGGCTGAACCGGCTTTTGTCCTTCGACGTCCGCCCATCCGTAGCCGCGAACGAGGACGAGCCGCCCGTCTTTGACGACCGCAATCTGCCCGCCCGGCAGCTTCCACTTGTGCATGAACTCGGCGATCAGGCGGTCGTATGCCTGCATGCTCCCGGGCGTCTCGCCGGTCATCGGCAACTTGGCGGCGGTCGTCTGCGGTTCGTCCGCGCAGACGGAGACGGCCATGAGCAGAAGGCAGAAGGCCACGGCCGCCGAACCCCAGATTGCGTTCGTCGTCGGCAATGCGGCCGAAACGCGGCCGCAAGGAACAAGAACGGAGTGCGACTCAGGCGAGGCGAATGGCATGGGTTTTCATTATTTCCGCAGGCCCAAGGCAGTCTGTAAGCGCCCTAAGAATCGTAACGGCGTCGGAGGTTATTAGCCAGGGTTTTTGCGACCTGACGGCTTTGAATTCGATGAGCGGAAACTCGGCCTGGAACCGATCATGGTCGCACTTTTTTGCCGCATGGCTTCACTTTGATAGAATGCCATACATGGTCCGTCGATTTCAATTTCGACTGCGAACGATACTTTTGGCTGTTGCCATTGTCGCTGTGGGCTGTGTCGTGACGCAACTTGCCGTCCGCGAGTATCGTGAACATGCACTTCGCGAGCGGATACGACTGCAGCGTGCGGCGACTGACCGACTGTGGGACGTCCCCGCCGTTCCGGCAACGCAAGAGCGATAAGACGCCTGTCGATGCGGTCTCGTTTCATGCCGTGAGCTGCGGTTTTGGCGTTCGGCGCCGGCGACCCGGCGTTACTAACCTGTACGATCGAGACTCGCATATCGAGCTATCGCAGCCGCAAGCTCGGTCGTTCAAGCTCTGCGGGGACCACTTCGCCGATGATGGCGACCGAGCAAGGGTTGGCCTCGCGCAACTGCGCCACAAATTGTTCGGCCTGATCAGGTCGGACGCCAAGCAACAAGCCGCCGGAGGTCTGCGGATCGAACAGGGCGGAATAGGCGGCGCGCGATGCATTGGCCGAAGATCGCGCGTCTTCGATTTCGCTCTCGGCTTCGCGATTCGCAGGGGCGAGCGTGCTTTCGACCCCCTCGGCGACCAGTTCCGCCGCGCCCGGCAATAGCGGCAAGGCGTCGAGCCGCAGTTCGGCGGCCGCCTGACTGGCATTCAGCATTTCCAGCAGATGGCCGGCCAGGCCAAAACCGGTGACGTCGGTCGCGCCGGAAACGTCGAACCGGCCGGCCGCCTCCGCCGCTGGCTGATTGCTGGCGAGCAGCACCGGTATCAGCGCATCCATCCAGGCGGCGCGGCAGCGCGCTTGCATGTGCGCGGCGAGCAAGATGCCTGAACCGAGCGGCTTGGTCAGCACCAGCAGGTCGCCCGCCCGCAAGCCGCTCTTCAAGTGGGGCCGCTCTGCGCCGGCATCTCCCAACAGCGAGAAGCCGATCGTCGTGGCGGGGCCTTCGATCGTATGGCCGCCGACCAGAGTCGCTCCCGCCTCTCGCAGTTCGTGCAACCCGCCGGCGAGCAATTCGTACAGCAATTGCTCTTGCGCGCGAGGCGGCCCAAGCGGCAGGGTTGCCAGGGCCATGGCGGCCAATGGCGTTGCGCGGATAGCAAACAAATCGGACAGCGCATTGAGCGCCGCCACGCGGCCTACCAGGTACGGATCGTCGAGGAAGGCCGCGAAGAAGTCGATCGTCGCCGCCAGCGGCCGTCCGCCGGGCGGTTGCACGATCGCCGCGTCGTCGGGCCGTTGCAAGCCCAACAAGACATGCTCAGACGGCGGGATCTCCAATCGCTGCAGCACTCTCGACAAGATCGAGCCGCCCAGCTTGCCGCCGCAACCAGCACACCTCATGGGCGCCGTCGCGGACGGAGTCGCCGAGGGCGTCATCGGCCGATAGTCCTGGTACTTGGCCATGAAGCGGCTGTCGATATAGTCTTTCAGCTTCCAGCACCATCCGGCGTGGGCGCTGAAACCTTTGTAGCTCAGCACCGCCCGGCGATCGCCCGTCGCCAGCAGCGAAAGGAAGCCTCGCTGCGGAACGTATTCCACAAGCGGACGGCCGCTAAGCGTGCGCTGCAAGTTTTCCCACAGGATTGGTCCCTGGCGCACGGCGTACACGCCGGCTTTGGGAGCCGGATGTTCGAGAGACGTACCCGAGTCGCCGACGACGAACACAGGTGCCTCGGCCGTGGTTTGCAAAGTGGCATGGGTCAGTAGGAATCCCCGTTCATCGACGGGCAAGCCGAGACCAGCGAGCAGCGAGGGCCCCTCGGCGCTCGTGGCCCACAGCGCCAGGTCGATGGGTCGCTGCGCGCCGTCGTCGAATGTCAGTTGGCCGTTGGCGACGCTGACGACGGAACGGCCGAGCGTCAATCGCACGCCGCGTCTTTCCAATTCGCGGCGGACCACAGCGGCCGTCTTGTCGTCGGCGCCGTGCGGCAAGGCGGCATGCTTGTCGATCAGTTCCAATTCGAACGCCAGGCCGGGCCAGCGCTTGCGCAGATGGAACGGCAGGCAGAAGCTGATCTCGACGCCCCCGGCTCCGCCGCCGACAACCGCCAGCCGCAAGGGCCGATCGGCGATGTTTGCTCGCAGCGCGTCCACGCGCTTGTCGAGCCGCGGCAGGAACGTCTGCATCGGCTTAATGGCCAGCACCGCCGCATTTTCGTAGACGGCGTCGTCATTCGGCACGGAACCAATGCCGATGGACAGCACGTCAAAGGGCAGCTCGGGGCGGTCGTCGAACAACAAGCGGCGCCGGAGCAGATCAAGCCCCGTCACGCGTCCGGTCAGCAGGCGTACGCCCGCCGAGGCGCAAAACCGCACCAGGTCAATCTGCATCTGTTCGGGCGAGTAGAGCCCCGCCAAGGTTCCGGGCAGCATGCCCGAGTAAGTCGCGATGGAAAAATCGGACACGCAGGTCAGGCGCGCTC
Organism: Pirellulales bacterium; assembly: GCA_035547635.1. GTDB lineage: Bacteria > Planctomycetota > Planctomycetia > Pirellulales > JAICIG01 > JAICIG01. The sequence goes on along the minus strand of DASZUP010000385.1, from coordinate 2,645 downwards.
CGGCAAGCGGGGCCATTTTCCACATGCGCAGCACATGGCTGTTCGTATGGCCGGCCCCGAGCAGGACAATCTCGTGTTGAGGCAGAGTGGAGTTCATCAACCAGGCTGCGGCGGCGGAAGTCGCCCTAAAGTATTGCGCCTGAGAGCGCGGCAGTCCAGTTAAACGGCCCAGATAGCATCCCGGCACGAAAGTAGGTCAGGCTTTCCAGCCTGACGCGTAGGCCCGTCAGGCTGGAAAGCCTGACCTGCGTGACCGTCTTTGGCGCCGGCGCGGATCAACCGCCGGCAAAACCGGTGGGCTGAGCGGCCGGGAAGGGATCCTGGGCCACTTTTTGCTGAAACTTTGCCTGATCGGCTCTGCTCATCTTGGCGTTGAGCGGGCTCGATTGGCAACCGGCGACCAGCGCACTCAGAGAGGCGACTATGGGCAACGCCAAAAGCGACTTCCAGCAGCTCTTCATAGCGCAGTTACTCGGGCCGGGGCAGAGACAAGAATTCCGAAATGGTCGCCGGCGGTTCGGGTTCTTTGCGGCCAAACAGCTTGCCGTTCGCGCCGCAGCCGACGAGTCCTGAGAACGCGAATAGGGCCAGCAGCCCCCACGCCGCACGGCGAGTCGTGCAGGACCAAGCGTCGAGTTTCATGGGGCATTCCTTGCCAAGCATGCTGCGCAACGTCTGGTTGAAGTAGATGGGCCTTCCCCGACAAGATGCAATTGGAAACAATTGAGTGAGAGAGGTGAAAAGTCGAGCCGGACCGGCGCCCGGCGATCCTTGGACTTGCGGGCGGAGTGTTGCAGAAAGTCACGGGTGCGTCCAGGCCGGTCTCGCAATTTCTTGCGAAAAATCCCATCTACATGCGTGCATGTAACTTGGGACGAAGGCATGGGCGCTTTGGGCGCCTTGCTCGCGGCCTGGAGTCGGTCATTGCCTGCCCGGGCCGTTTGGCATAGCATGGGGCGAACCTACTGGAGTTTTTCTTCGCAGTTCGAAGCAGACGGCTTGGACCGGGGCGAGTGAACGGAAGGCGTAAGATTCGCGTTCCAACGGTCGGGGCCGTCCGGCTCGCGTGCCGCGCACGGACCAAGCAAGATTCATGGCAGCAGTTTCACGTTTTGGATTCATCGGCGCCGGCCGCATGGCGACGGCCTTAGCCCGGGGCTTCGTAGCGCAGGGATTGGCCGAGCCCGGTCAAATCCTCGCGAGCGATCCGCTGCCCGCCGCCGCCGAACAATTCGCCCAGGCAACCGGCGCCCGGACGACCACCGATAATGCGCGGGTGGCGGCCGAAACCGACTGCTTGTTTCTGGCCGTCAAACCTCAGCAAATGGGAGACGTGCTGGGGCGACTGAAGGGGCTCGTAACGGATCGCAACCTGGTCGTCTCGGTAGCCGCGGGCATTCCGCTGGCCGCCATCTCCGCCGGCCTGGGACCGGGGCCGCGCTTGGTGCGGGTGATGCCGAACACTCCCTGCCTGGTCGGACAAGGGGCCAGCGCCTACTGCCTGGGACCGGGCGCCGCCGCCGATGACGGCGAATTGGTCGGCCGACTGCTGAGTGCGGTGGGACGGGCTTACGAAGTTCCGGAAAAGCTGCTGGACGCCGTCACCGGACTGTCGGGTTCAGGACCGGCGTTCGTGTATGTCATGATCGAGGCCTTGAGTGACGGCGGCGTGCGGATGGGCCTGCCGCGAGACGTCGCCACGACGCTGGCCGCACAGACGGTGCGCGGCGCGGCGGAAATGGTGCTGGCCAGCGGCGAGCATCCCGCGGTGCTCAAAGACCGCGTAGCGAGCCCCGGCGGCACGACCATTGCCGGCCTGCAAGCCTTGGAGTCAGGCGGCGTGCGTGCGGCGTTGATGGCGGCCGTCGAGGCCGCCGCGCGACGCAGCATGGAGTTGGGAAGTTCCGCGTGAATCGAATCTGGTCTGATTGAAGCTGGAAGGTGTCGAGTCATGTCCGTGTTCGTGCTGGTCGACGATAAACACGTCCCTCTGTATCGGGTGATCTGGGTCGCCGCCACGCCACACTTCTGCGGCGAGGAAGACTGCCAGCGCGAAGGTTACTACGAGGTGCGCCTGGAACAGGGCGAAGTCGTGTGGGCCACCCAGCAGGAGCGCGACATGCTGCTCGAGGCCTTGGAAGAATGGGCGGGCGGCGCTCCGCCGGAAGAAGAAGAGCACTGGGAATAACCGCCATGTCCACTGACGATCGATTCGAATGGCGCGAAACGTACTTCGTGCTGTTTCCGTCCAGCAAGCGTCCGCTGCTCAGCCAGGTCGAGGCCGCCGTCAAGCAACTCGGCGGCCAGTTTCAGATCACGGATCCGGCGGCCGACGAGCAAGGACGCATCGAGGCGTTGAACATCGTCTCGCCCGAAGACCATTCGGCGTTGGAGATCGACTACCTGGCGGGGGACGAAGTGTTGATGCAGGTGGATGAATTAATCCAGGAACTGCGCGGCGAAACGGGGTTGGCCGACAAGCTCTCCCGGCTGAAAACCTGCGACGCCCGCTTCGAAGTCATGCACTTTGAGGAGATGGTCGATGCTCTGCCCGACGACGAAGAAGACGAAGTCTTCGACCCGACTGCACTGCTGATGGCGATGGAGATGCTGGTCAAATTAACCGATGGAGTAGGAGTCGATCC
>DASZUP010000384.1:0-7340 GCA_035547635.1 Pirellulales bacterium | reverse complement strand
ATGAAGTCGGTCTCTCCCGGGCCGGGCTTGGGCGCCGCGGCCAGAAACGCGCGCGCGGCCTGCCGGTGCGTGCCGCCGAAGCCCGGCACGGAATAGATCACCGGGTAGCGCCGCGTGGGTTGCCGGTCGTAGCCATCCGGCAGCACCACGGCCGCTTTGTGCAGCACGTCGCGCTTATGAAACTCGCTGAGTTGGGGGCTGACGAGTCGCACCTCTTTCAGCCACGGCCGCTGATCGAATTTGCTTGGCCGCACCCATTGATCGAGCGTCAACCGGAAGGGCCGCGGCGCGGCCGGATCGTAGCGCCAGGAATAAACCTGGCTGTAGAGGTTTCCGGCGGCGCGGGCATAGTGCTGCGAGTCGAGGCTGTGGTCCAAAAGCGCCTGCACGCGATAAACGCCCGGCGCGAGCTTCGAAAATACATCAGGAAAGCCGGCCGCATGATCGTCGATCCGCACGACGTCTCCGGGGGCGAACCGCTCGACGTCGAGACGGAAGAAAGGCTCCGGCGCGAACCAGTCGGGGCCAAAACGCGGCTCTTTGCCCTGTTGCTTCGCAGAGAGGAATAAGAATACCCGTCCGGAAACTGGCAGGCCGCCCGTCGCCTCGACCGCCGCCCGCTTGTCGAGTTTTACTTCGGCATAAGCCGCCGGCAGGGCCGCCCGCGAAACAGCGGGAGAGACCAGCAACAGAAAGAGCCACGCCGCAAACCAGGCGGATTCTCGCTTCATTCGCATGCCTCGTGCAGGTTGCAGTTCAGAGTGCTGAAGTGTAGCTTGGGGATTAAGTTTACAGGAAGTCTGACGTCGTTTCCTCATGGCGGGAGGCGGCGCGCGACGCTTCGCCCCGGACCGCCGCCCCTGCAGCGTCTGCGCGAGGTCATTTCTGCCGCGATGGCGATTTAAGGAGAAACGCTTGGCAACGCCGCTGACGATGATTCATCCCTTGCGAAATATCCGCCGGGTCTATTGCGCCGGTCCGTTATTCAATGAACCGGAACGCCGCGAGATTTCGCAAATTGCCGAGCACCTTCGCGATGCAGGTTTCGAGACGTTTGTCCCACATGCCGACGGGTTGGAATTCGCCCGAGTGCAACCGTACCTGGCCGAAGAAGGCTACGACGCCGCAGCCGCCGGACATCTGCTGCATCGGGCGATCTTCGCGTTGGACGCCTATCAGGTAGTGCTCGGTTGCGGGGCGCTGGTTCTGAACATGAACGGCCGCGTGCCCGACGAAGGAGCCGTTTCCGAGGCGGCCATGGCCTGGACGCTCGGCAAGCCGATCGTGATCTTCAAGGCCGATTCGCGTTCCAAAGTGGCCGGTCGCGACAATCCGCTCGTGGTCGGCCTGGCCGACTTTCAAACCGTGCTTGAAATCGAAGAGATCGCTCCGGCCCTTTCCGAGCGGCTGGCCGAGCTGGAACCCGACGTGAATTGGGAAACGCCTTGTCCGGCTCACCTGGACGGCCCGCTGTCAGCCGGACAGCGGCTCTGGGAACGATTGGCGGCGTTGGGAAGCGAACGTCCTGATGAACTCGTCGCGGCCGCCGTAATGGCGGAATTCGGCAAGCTCCAGCGGCCTGCGTTGCAGCAGGGCAATGGGCAAGTGGCGGCCGTCGATAAACTCTGCTCATGAGCATCGCCGAGATTCCGGAAGTCGCCGGTCTGGATGTCCATCGAGGTCTGGTGCGGATCCCGCCGGAGCTCGACGTGCCGTTGACTCCGCGCGTGCGGCAAATCATCGATACCAGCGAGTTCCGGCGCCTGGCCAGGATCAGCCAGCTCGGGCTGGTCTCGCTGGTCTATCCGGCCGCCATCCACACGCGGTTCGAACATTCGCTCGGGGTTTATCGGCTGGCATTGGTCTGCCTGAAACACCTTTCGCAGGACGAACGGTTCTCGGCCGCCATTCGGCCGGCCGATGCCGAGTTGTTCATCGTGGCCGCCTTGTTGCACGATCTCGGGCACTGGCCGTTCTGCCACCCGATTGAAGACATTCGGCTGACCAAAGTGCCGAACCACGAGCTGTTCGCCAACAGCTTCCTGCTCGAAGGAGAAATTGCCGACGCCTTGCGGTCCGAATGGCAGGTCAACCCGCGAGACGTCGTCTCGCTGCTCTCGGAAAAGCCCCGCGATACGCGTTCGCGAATCCTCGCGAGTCTGCTCTCCGGGCCCATCGACGTCGACAAGCTCGATTACTTGCAACGAGACAGCCTGCACGCCGGCGTGCCGTACGGCCGGAATTTCGATCAAAACCGCTTGATCGGCAGCCTCTGCCTGAACGAAGCCGGCAACGGTCTGGCCATCACGGAAAAAGGAAAAACCGCGGCGGAGATGATGGTCTTCGCCCGTTACGTGATGTTCAGCGAGGTCTACTGGCACCACGCCGTGCGCTCGGCGACCGCCATGCTGCAGCGGGCCTTCTACCTGCTGCACGGCCAGCTCGATCTCGACTCGCTGTTTCGCCTGTCCGAGTCGCGGATGATCGAAGAGATGGAGCGCGCCGCGGGCCCGGGGCCGGCGAGAGACCTGCTGGAAGGCCTTTTCGGGCCGACCCGGCGGCTCTACAAACGCCTGGCCCAGTGCAGCATCTTCGAGCAGAGAGAACTCTACGACCGGCTGACGCGGCAGCCCTATCCCTGGCTGGCCGCCTGCGCTGAACAATTCGCCACGCTGGCCAGCACGGCGCTGGGCCGAGTCGTGGCGCCGCACGAGATCCTGTTCGACGCACCGCCCGTCCAGCGCGAAGTGGAGTTCAACGTCGACGTCTTTTTCGTCAAAGAGCAGCGGTATCGCCCGCTGGGAGAAGTCTCGCCGGTCGTACGGACGCTGGCCAAGGAACAGTTCGACGATTACGTGAAGCGGGTGCGAATCTTCGCCCATCCGCGGATTGCCCGCGATTTGCGCGAGCGAGGCGACGTGGTCGAGCTGCTCGCGCGCGCCATCGACCGCATGGATTGAATCGCCTAGAAATCCTTCCGCATCGTATACCAGCAGCCGAGCCCCACGGCGACGGCAATAAAAGCGGCGTTGCTCCAGACGGGCCCCCAGATGTCCGCCGGCACGACTTCGGCCTGCAGCCCTCTGGCCGGGATGCGACGCACAGAGGGCTCGTCATCCGACAGGAGCGATTTGATCAGGCGGTCCAATTCGCCCGGCTTAGGGAACACCGTATAGAGCGGCTTGATCAGGTACTGGTCCGTGAGCGCCACAGCTCCCTGCGACGGAGAAAATCGCCGCAGAACGGCGCCTTCAGGCAGTTGATACTCGGTCACGCGCGTCAGTGCGTCGGCGACCAGGAGCCGGTCCCCTTCAGCGAAAGCAATCGCCGAAACATCTTGCTTTCCGGCGGGAGAAACATCCATGACCTCGCGGCGCTTCGCGTCGTACAACCACAACCTCCGGTCGGCAAACGCGACGGCAAAGTAATAGCCGTCGGCAGACGCCTGGGCGGCGCTCACCGTGTCGCGGCCGTGCGGTCGCCACTCGTCGCGGGACTTCAAACCGGCGCGGTCGAAGGTCATTACGCGACCGTCCGCCAGGCCCAACAAGATGGTATCGCCGGCCATGGCCACGACTCCCCGTTCGTCGAGTTCGAGCTTTCGCTGGTCTCGCGGCGCAAACTGTCCCTCTTCGTCGGATGCCAACGTCATCAGCGTCTGGCCGTCGAAGGCCGCCAACTCCCCGGTTTTTGCATCGAAGGCGGCGCCCAGCGGCGAATGCAGCCGCAATGCGGAACTGGCGAGTTGGAAACGCGCGGCGTTGTCGGCCAGAGGGACCTTGACGCCGAAGACTTCGACTTGTTTTTGCTGCTCGGTCGGATCGGCCTTCAAGCGGAAGATGCCGCTGGAAGTGACGGCCAACAGGTTGGACCTCGCATCGACGAACAGCGCGTCCGTCCCCGCAGGCGCCGCCACTCCGTTGATGCGCCGCCAGTCGTCCGAACGTTGCCCGATGCGGAGCGAATTGCCGCCGGGCGTCGGCCCGAACTGCGAATGAGGACTGAGAATGGCCATCACGCGTTCGTGTTGCGGATCGTAGACCGGCCCCATCAGCGGCGGCGACAGGTCGAACACGCTCCGTTGAGCGTTCTCTCCCGGCGCGTTGAGGATTTCTCGCCACTCCGCCTGCGCTTTGTCCCAGCGAAACGCCCGTCCGGCCTGGTTCGCGCCAATCAATGTATCGCCGGCGGGAACCAAGGCGACCATTCGTTGCGGGTTCACCCACAGGTTCTCCACGATCGATTTCGTCAGTCCCAAGCCCGTACACAGGCCCCAGAATAACGCGGTCATCACCACCGAGACGATGGCATTGCGCCAAATCACGCCCGCCAGCGCCGAGACGGCGTAATAGATGGAAAACAGGAACATGAAGATCGGGATGCAAAGCAGGAGCCGATTGCTCCATTCGCCGAAACGCAAACCGGCAATTAGCCACAGGCCGACAATGACATAGGCCGCATTGATGAACGTGAACATGCAGCCGCCGATGTATTTTGTCGTGTACAACAGGCTGCGAGAGATCGGTTTGCTCAGCAGCAGGTCGATGGCTCCCGGCGAGAACGTCTGCGGCATGATCGAGGCGGTGACGAGAATGGCGACGAACACGCCGATAACGCCGACGAACACCGTCACGAACGCCGTGACGATCCCTTCCACCACCTCTTCCTTGCCGACGGGCAGCGAACCTTCCATTCGCCAGCCTAAATAACTCAGGTAGGTCGCCGTCGGCCGGCTGCGTGCGATCTTGCCCGGGTAGGCCGCCTCCAGCAACAAGCGGTTCAGATGCGAAAGCTCTTCTTCCGAGATCGAATCGACGCCGCGCGCCAACAGGCCGCGGGCTTGCCGCCCCAGCCGAACCCCTTCCCAGGCCGCCGGGTCGTAGAGCTCCCGGCGTTTGATCACGCGATTGAACTCCTTGGGCGCCAGCAACTCGAGCCGCTTGCCTGAACGGCCGGCAGATTCCTCGCCTGATTGTGCGTTAAGTCTCGCCTTGAAGTCGTCGCTGAACAGCCGCCAGACCTGCTTTCCCGGCGATGGCCCTGGGGCGGCTTGCTGTCTTTGAATCTCGTCGAGCAACCCCTTCGAGTCCGTCAGGTCGGCTCCCAGAAAATAGCCGCTGAGCTCTTGCTGCACGCCGATCGGCGCCAGCCCCAGCAGCAGCACCGTCGTAATGGCCAGCAGCAACAGCAACACGCGAGACTGCATCGCCTCTCGGAACGAGTCCTTGATGATCGCCCAGTACGGCCTCATGGCGTGGTCTCCTGAGCCTGCACGATGCCGAGAAATGCATCTTCCAGCGTCTGGCGATGGCGCGTCATGCAAACGATGCTGACCGAGTGCTCTCTCAGCGCGTCGATGCAACGATCGATGGCCGCCTGGTCCGGCAGCGAAGCGACGACTTGAAACTGGTCTCCGCCGACCGCCGACCAGGAGCGCACCGGTAAATCGCCCAAGGCTCCGCGAATTTGCGCTTCGGCGCCGGCCAGAGTCCATGAGACCTCGGTCTCCGGCCGGGCGGTCAGCTCTTGGATTGCGCCGGCACGCTGAACTTCCCCGCGGACGAGAATCACGACCCGATCGCAAACCAGTTCGATCTCCTGCAGCAGATGGCTGTTGATGAAGATCGTCTTGCCTTCGGCCTTCAGCCGCTGCAGCAAGGTGCGCATCTCCTTGCGTCCGACCGGATCGACCCCGTCGGTCGGTTCATCGAGGATCAACATCTCCGGGTCGTGCATCAAGGCTTGAGCCAGCCCCAGCCGCTGCAGCATGCCTTTGGAGAAACTCTTGACTGGCGCCCGGCCCCACTCGGCCAGTCCCACGGTCCGCAGCAGTTCCGGACGCCGGCGCCGGATCTGGCTCGACGAAAGGCCGCTCAAGGCGCCGTAGTATTCCAAGGCCGTATTGCCCGTATGGTGAGCCGGAATGCGATGGCTTTCCGGCAAGTAGCCCACCTGACGTCGACCGCGGCGATCGCCCGCCGGCCGGCCGAGCAGACGGGCCTCGCCCGCGCTTTTGCGGACGATCCCCAGCAAGACCTTGATCAAGGTCGTCTTTCCCGCCCCATTGGGACCGAGCAATCCGAAGATCTCGCCCCGGTTGACGTGAAAGCTCACCCCTCGCAGCGCCGAAACCGAACGGCCGAACAGCCCTTCGCGGTAGACCTTGCGCAGCCCCTGAATATCGATCGCAGAGTCGTCGGATGCCATGCGGATGCTTCACTGAGAATTGGAAGAAACGACGTCTATGGTAGCCGATTCGCCGGAGCCCGACGAAGCTTGGAGGGAAGAAAGGATAAAAACCATGCTTCGGCGCGTTACTCTGCGTTCGATAGGCGTCTCTCCGAAAAGGCGTCGGGCACAGGTGGAAGCAAACGCTGAAGCATCTCTTTCTGTCGTTTGAGAAGCAGCGACTTCGCTGTACCGCTCGGAAGATGCGCGACGCCTTTTACCTCGCCGCCGTTTACGCTCGTGCCGTCGGGCAAGTTGAAGTAACTCCCTATTTCGGAGTGATCTGCAGCGAACTGACGGGCGCCAAACGCTCGTCGGCGCCTCCGGGCGCGAGTCTGGCAAACGAGGCGCATCACGACACTTTTTTCGCAAACCTCGGCGAGATCGCTAGCCAGAACGATCCGGCATGGCAAGCGGCGGAAAGCTTGCTCTCGCGCCAAGCCAGCGCGGCGCTAAACTCGCCAGAGGATTCTCTCGCCTGAGCGGGATTCATCAGCGCGGCGTCGCCGTGACGCCGCCATCGCCGTTCGCCGGATGCAGAAGCCCAACCGAGGAGAAAAACCATGTCGCGAAAAAGTCGCAAATCGTTCGCAGCGCACAAGTTGCAACCGAGAGTCCAGGCGCTGGCCAAGGAGCAACGGCTGGAAATGAACGTCGGAGCAAAGCCCGACGCGCTGGCGACGCGTTGGATCTCGATCGGCGGAGAAAATGGGGCGAAGGGCCGCTCACAGCAAGTGTACGCGGAACGGGCGGAGCAAATTTCGGCGGCGGAAGTGGAATGGCTGGCCGATGCCCGGGCCCCGCAAGGGGTGCTGTGCGTGGTGGCTGGAGAGCCGGGAACGTGCAAAAGCTTGCTGGCGACCGAGTGGGCGGCCCGCGTCAGCAATGGCCGCGAACAGCGCGATGCTGCGCTAATCGCCCATGCGGCCGATCTGCCGGCGCCGATCTTGCGGGCCCGGCTCGATGCGGCGGGCGCTACGATCCAGCGCGTCGCCATGGCCACGCTCCGCTGGCCGGAACCGGGCGACGATGCCTCGCTGGCGGAACTTGACCGCCGCGTTGCCGCACTGGCCTGCGGCATTGACGAAGGAAACGACGCCCGGCTGATCATC
>DASZUP010000383.1:0-11143 GCA_035547635.1 Pirellulales bacterium | reverse complement strand
GTTGCGCTCTTCCACCTTCTTTTGCGCGCCCTCGATGCGGCGCGTGACCATCCGGCTCTCGATCGCTTCGCCTTCCTGCATGCCCCGCCGCGTGAGCACGTTTTTGACCCACTCGCCGGCGAAGATCCGCATCAGATCGTCTTCCAACGACAGGAAGAAGCGGCTGGAACCGGGATCGCCCTGACGGCCGCAGCGGCCGCGCAACTGCAAGTCGATGCGCCGCGCCTCGTGCCGCTCGGTGCCGATGATGTGCAGGCCGCCGAGCTTCTTGACTTCGATGCCGCCGGTCTTCATGTGCTCGCGGCTTTCAATTTCCGCCACCAGGGCGTTCCACTCTTCCTGGGGCACGTCGAGCCGCGTTTCGTATTTGTCCTGCAACAGGGCCCAGGCCATCGTTTCCGGATTGCCGCCCAGGATGATGTCGGTTCCGCGGCCGGCCATGTTGGTGGCGATGGTCACCGCCCCCTTGCGGCCCGCCTGGGCCACGATCTCGGCCTCGCGCTGGTGCTGCTTGGCGTTCAGCACTTCATGCTTGATCCCGCGGCGGTTCAGCATGGCGCTGAGCCGTTCGCTCTTCTCGATGGACACGGTGCCTACCAGCACCGGCCGGCCGCGCTCGTCCAGTTCGCTGATCTTGCTGCGCTCGATCCATTGCCGCTCTTTCGAATCGCGCGGCTGGAACTCGATCCGGTCGTCCTGCTCCTTGACAATCGTGCCGGCCAATTGCTGGCCGTCAGACAGCGCCACGTAATCCCATTTGTGCAGCCGCTCGATCTCGTCGACGATCGCTTCGAACTTCTCCCGTTCCGTGCGGTAGATCACGTCGGGATGGTTGATCCGCTTCATCGGACGGTTGGTCGGAATGGCGATCACGTCCAGCTTGTAGATCTTCCAGAACTCGCCCGCTTCGGTCATGGCCGTACCGGTCATGCCGCTGATCTTGTCGTACAGCTTGAAGAAGTTCTGCAGTGTGATCGTGGCGTAAGTCTGGTTCTCTTCCTTCACGCGCACGCCTTCTTTGGCCTCCACCGCCTGGTGCAAACCGTCGCTCCAGTTGCGGCCGGGCATCAAGCGGCCGGTGAATTCGTCCACGATGACCACTTCTTCGCCGTCGACGACGTAGTTCACGTCGCGTTTATAGAGCCAGTGCGCCTTGAGCGCGTTGTCGATCAGGTGCGGCCACTCCATGTGGCCGGCCGTGTAAAAGCTCTCTACGCCCGCCAGCTTTTCGGCCTCGCGCACCCCCTCGTCGGTCAGATGGACGGAGTGTTCCTTTTCCTTGACCTCAAAGTGAATGTCTTTCTTCAACTGCCGCGCAATCTTGTCGGCCTTCGGATAACGCGTGACGTCGTCGTGCGCGGGGCCCGAAATGATCAGCGGGGTGCGGGCCTCGTCGATCAGGATGTTGTCGACTTCGTCAATCACGGCGTAGCGCAGCGGGCCCTGGCACTGCTGGTCGCGTTTGTCGTAGCGATCGTCCCCCTTGGCGGCCGGCTTCATGTTGTCGCGCAGGTAATCGAAGCCGAACTCGTTGTTCGTGCCGTACGTGATGTCGCAGTCGTAGGCGTGCTGTTTTTCCGTCGGATCCATGTTGCTGTAGATGGCGGCCACGGTCAGGCCCAAGCCCATGTACAGCGGGCCCATCCATTCCATGTCGCGGCGGGCCAGGTAATTGTTGACCGTGACGACGTGCACCCCTTTGCCGGCCAGGGCGTTGAGGTAGGTCGGTAGCGTGGCGACCAGGGTCTTGCCTTCGCCGGTGACCATTTCGGCGATATTGCCGAAATGCAGCACCATTCCGCCCAGGAGCTGAACGTCGTAATGACGCATGCCGATGAACCGCCGTCCGCCTTCGCGGCAGACGGCAAACGCCTCGACCAGTAGATCATCGAGCGTTTCGCCCGCGGCCAGCCGCTTGCGGAACTCGCCGGTCTGCTGCCGCAGTTCCTCGTCGCTCATCGCCTGGTATTTAGGCTCCAGGGCGTTGATGGCGTCGACCTTCGCCTGTAGCTTCTTGATATATCGAGCATTGGAGGAGCCGAACAGCGAGGTGATCGCTCGTTCGATGCTTCGAGCCAGACCGCCGAAGACGAGGCTCAGGATCTCCCAGATACGTTCTAATACTTCCATGGCTGATCAGCCGGAGCGCGGAGCCCCAACAAAAAAAGAAAAGCACCGCCGGGCGATCCGGGACCGCCGCAGCGCTGTTTGGGATGGCGTAACATTTTCCAGCAACGTAGCTTATAGCTTTTAGTACGACTGGTCAATAAGGGTTGTTCGCGCGCAATTGACTCGATGGAGGGGGCATTGCAGCCTCTCGTTTCCGGCCTTGTTGCTTCGAACTTCGAGCGGCGCCGGCTTGAACCTCCTCTGCGAGCACCATGGCTCCTGGCGGCGGATCGCTTGCCAGCCGCGGATGAATTTGCGAAGTTGCACAGCCCTAAGTTCCTACGCCCGGTTGATTCACTAGCCCCGAGATGGTTTGCCGAACCGCTCGGCACAAACCCGAAGCGCTAGCGAGGCGAATGCGTTTTCTCTGCCTCGCGGACGGTTCGGGTTGGCGTGGGTTGATATATAAGCCGGGTACGCAAACCGCTTTGACGAAATTCGCGATGGCGCTGCCGACAGCTCCCCTGACTACGGATATTCGCGGCCAATTGGTGTTTCTTGGCACCGGAACTTCGATGGGGGTTCCGATCCCCGGCTGCGATTGCTCCACCTGCCAGAGCGCCGATCCGCGCAACTACCGGACTCGTTGCGGGTTAGTGCTGGGCCTGCCCGAAGGCAACTTGTTGGTAGACGCGCCGACCGACCTCCGCAGCCAATTGCTGCGAGAACGGATTGGCATCGTGCATTCCGTCCTATTTACGCACGAGCACGCCGACCACCTGTTCGGGTTGGACGACTTGCGGCTTTTCCCCTATTATCTCGGCCACAAGCTGCCGCTGTACTGCGAGCAACAGGTCGAAGATCGGATCCGGCGGTCGTTTGACTATGCCTTTACTGAAGATATTCATTCGCTTCACGCCGGGGCCGTGCCGCAACTGTGTTTCGAGCGGATCACAACCGCGCCGTTCGAGGTCTTGGGGGCTCAGGTACGGCCCTTACGACTGTTGCACGGGCGGTTCAACGTGCTCGGCTTCCGCTTTGGCAACGTGGCCTACTGCACGGATACGAACCAGATCCCCGCAGAAAGCTGGCCCTTGCTCGAGGGGCTCGACGTATTGATTCTGGATGCATTGCGGCCGCGCAAGCATGCAACGCATTTCAGCCTGGATGAAGCCATCGAAGTCGCCCGCCGCGTCAAGCCGCGGCGGACGCTGTTCACCCACATGTCACACGAATTGGAACACGAGGCCACCCAGGCTTCGCTGCCGCCGACCATGGAGCTGGCCTACGACGGATTGAAAGTGCCGCTTGCATGACCCCTTCGCCATCTGCTCAAGGCGGTCCGCAACACGCCGCCGCACCTCCCGATCGGGCCGCGCTCGAGGCCCTGCTCGAGCCTTTCGGGCAACAACACGTGCTGGCCTTTTGGGATGCGCTGAATTCCCCCGAACGGATACAACTGGCCGCGCAGATCCAAAGCATCGACCTGGCGCGGGTCGACCGGTTGTTCCACGGCAAGCATGAGACGCACGATTGGCCGGCCTTGGCCCGTCGCGCCGTTGGCCCGCCGGCGGTGCGGCTCTCAGGCGAAGGGCAGTTATTCTCGCCGGCCGAAGCCTGCCAGCGGGGCGAACAAGCCTTGCGCGACGGCCGCGTCGGCGTGGCGCTGGTGGCGGGCGGCCAGGGAACGCGGCTGGGTTTCGAGCATCCCAAGGGGATGTATCCGGTCGGCCCGGTTTCCAGCGCGTCATTGTTTCAGATCCTGATCGAAAAAGTCATCGCGGCAGGCCGCCGGTACGGCGTCCGCGTGCCGCTGTATTTGATGACCAGCTCCGCCACGCACCAGGAAACCATCGACTTTCTGCAAGCTTACGCCAACTTCGGCTTGGCCGCCGAGGACTTGCAGATCTTCTGCCAGGGCGCCATGCCGGCCGTCGACGCGCAGTCGGGCAAGCTGCTGCTGGCCGGACCGGCGGAGCTGTGCCTCAGCCCGGATGGTCACGGCGGCATGCTCTCGGCGCTGCGCGCCAGCGGCATACTGAACGATCTGCGGCGTCGCGGCATCGAGCAGTTGTTCTATATGCAGGTCGACAACCCGTTGGCAACGGTCTGCGACACGGAATTCATTGGCGCCCACCTCCTCTCCGGCTCCGAGCTGTCCACGCAGGTGGTGGCCAAGCGGACGCCGACGGACCGGATGGGCAACGTCGTTTCGATCGACGACCGGGTGCAGATCATCGAGTACAGCGACCTGCCCGAAGCTGCCGCCAGGCAGCGTCTGGCCGACGGCTCGCTCAAACTGTGGGCCGGCAGTATTGCCGTTCACGTGTTCGACGTCGATTTGGTCGAGCGGATGAGCGGCGACGACGAACACAGCCTGCCGTTTCACCAGGCGCTGAAGAAAGTTCCGTGCCTGGACGCCGGCGGACGGAAAGTCGAGCCTGACGCGCCCAACGCCGTCAAGTTCGAGCAATTCATTTTCGACCTGCTGCCTTCCGCCAGGCACTCGATCGTCGTGGAAGTCGACGAGGCCCGCTGCTTTGCCCCATTGAAGAACGAGCCGGGCGCCGAGCGCGACTCGCCCCAGTCGGTCCAGGCGCAAATGATCGCGTTGCACGCCGAATGGCTGCGCCAAGCGGGTGCAGAATTGCTCGACGGCGTTCCCGTCGAGATCAGCCCGCTGTTCGCACTCGACGCGGCCGAAGCGGCGAGCAAAGTGAAACCGGGTTTGCGGATTACCGAACCAACGTATTTTAGTAGCTAGCAGAGGGAGCCTTCATGCTGCACGCCGTTATCATGGCCGGCGGTTCGGGCACGCGTTTCTGGCCGGAAAGTCGCGATCTGCGACCGAAGCAATTGCTCAAGTTGTTCGGCGAGCGATCGATGATTCAATCCACGGTCGATCGGCTGGGCGACCTGGCGCCGCCCGAGCGCGTGTTGATCGCCACTAACAAAAAGCTGGTCCCGGCGATGGCCGAGCAATTGCCGGAGTTGCCCCCCGCGGCCATTCTGGGCGAGCCGCACAAGCGCGACACGGCGCCGTGCATCGGCCTGGCGGCGATTTGCGTCAGCCGGCACGATCCCGACGCCACGATGGTCGTGATGCCCGCCGATCATGTCATCGGTCCCGATGAAGCCTTCCAGGACGCGATCCGTTTTGCGGCCTCGCTCGTCGACTCGCAGCCTGGCCGCATCGTGACCTTCGGCATCAAGCCGACCTATCCGGCCGAAAGTTTCGGATATATCGAGCGCGGCGAAGAGCTCGAGCGTGCCGAGGCCGGTCATCCGCCGGCGTTCCAGGTGCGGCAATTCCGCGAAAAGCCCAAGGCCGACGTGGCGCGGCAGTACCTGGCGGCGGGCAATTTCTATTGGAACTCGGGCATCTTCATCTGGAAGGCCGGCGCCATCATGCAAGCGCTGGCGGCGCACCAGCCGGCCATGTACGCCCATCTCGAGCGGATTGCAGCCGCTTACGATACGCCGCGGTTTGACGAAGAGCTGGAACGGGAGTTCGAAGCGATCCAAGGCGTGTCGATCGATTTCGCCGTGATGGAGCACGCCGAGGACATTGTTGTCATCGAGGCGCCGTACGACTGGGACGACGTCGGCAGTTGGCAAGCGCTGGCCCGGCTGAACGGGGCGGACGCAGAAGGAAACACGATCCTGGCCAAACACGTCGGCGTCAACACTCGCGGCACGATTGTCCGCGGCGCCGACGATCACTTGATCGTGACCTTGGGTTTGGAAGACTGCGTGGTCGTCCACACGCCCGACGCCACGCTGGTGGCGAACAAGCACGATGAAGAATCAATTCGCGAGGTGGTGAAGATCCTGCAGGAGAAGGGCTGGCGGGAGTATCTGTAGAGTTTCGCCAATATGTCGTTTTTTGGGGCGAAGAAACGGGCCGTACGGTGGGCACTGCCCACCATGATTCGCTGGTGGGCAGTGCCCACCCTACGGTCGCTGGCCGCGTATCATGCAAACACCGGACGCACCGCGGCATGTCTCTTCGCAGGAAATCCGGGCTTTGCGCGTTTTGGCGTTAATGTGACTCAGCAATCAACCAACAATCTTTCGATGCCTTCTCAAGGCCGCCTGGCGGGCATCGATTTTGGCACGGTGCGGATCGGCGTTGCGCTGACCGACTCGCGCCGCACGCTGGCCAGTCCCTACGAGAATTACCGCCGCGGCGATGCGCGGGCGGACGCCGCTTACTTCAAACGCCTGGTCGCCGAAGAGCGGCCCGTCGGATTTGTCGTCGGGCTGCCGGTGCATCTGAGCGGCGAAGAAAGCCAGAAATCCATCCAGGCCCGAGAGTTCGGCGCCTGGCTGAGCCAGACCACCGGGCTGCCCGTGGAGTACTTTGACGAACGCTTCACCTCGAGCGAGGCGGAACAGTTTCTCGGCGCGGCGAAACTCACCAAGAAGCAGCGCAAGGCGCGGCTCGATATGCTCGCCGCGCAGATCATGTTGACGGCCTACCTGGAATCGAGCGCGCGGGGCCGTAGCGAGCCGGGCCCGTTGGACGGCTGAATGGCCGGCGGAACGTTCATGTCGAAACTCATCTTCGGTTGCGGTTACTTGGGGCTTCGCGTCGCGCGGCGCTGGCGCGCCGCGGGCGAAACGGCCGTACACGTCGTCACCCGGTCGCCCGAGCGCGCGGCAACCTTGGCCGCCGAGGGGCTTGTGCCGCTGGTGGCCGACGTGACCCGGCCGGAAACGCTGCGCGACTTGCCCGCGGCAGACACGGTGCTGTTCGCCGTCGGTTACGATCGCGCTTCGGGCAAGTCGATCGAACAAGTCTACGTCGCTGGGTTCAAGCACGCGCTCGACGCGCTGCCGCCGGCGATCGGACGCTTGATCTACGTCAGCACGACCGGCGTCTATGGCGATTGCGAAGGCGAGTGGGTCAATGAAGACTCCGCCTGCCGGCCGTTGCGGCCCGGCGGCCAGGCCAGCCTGGCCGCAGAAGACGCGTTGTGGCAGAGCCCGCTGGCGAGTCGCGGAGTGATTCTGCGGATGGCGGGCCTTTACGGACCGGGGCGAATTCCCAATCGGGCGCCGCTGCTGGCCGGCGAACCGCTGGCCGTGCCGACGGCAGGTTTTTTGAACCTGATTCACGTCGACGATGCGGCCGCCGTCGTGCTGGCGGCCGAGGCGGCGGACGTCTCCTTGCCCCGCCGCTACGTGGTTTCCGACGGTCATCCGATTCCTCGCGGCCAGTACTACGCTGAACTGGCGCGCCTGCTGCATGCGCCGGCGCCACGGTTCGTCGAACCGGCCGCAGATGACTCGCGGGCGGCCCGAGCCGCCGCCGACAAACGCCTTGACAACTCGCGGATGCTGGCCGAGTTGCACGTGTCGCTCGCCTATCCGTCGTATCGCGAAGGGCTGGCCGCGATCGTCGCCACGGAAGAAGGCGTTTGATTGACAACCAACGAGTACTGCGGCTCGCAATGGCTCTTGCCGTCGGGAGCGATACCAACCCGAAGCGTCAGCGAGGTGTACACGGAGTTTTTCCTCGCTAACGCTTCGGGTTGGTATCTCGCAGGGAATCTCCTCGCTAACGCTTCGGGTTGGTGCTGGCGGCCAGGCTCGCATTAGTTCTTGTCGTCAGGCGGCCAGCAACCTAGAATCGCAACGTCTCGGCGGCGCTCACCCAGCCGCACGCCAGGCCACTGCCGAGCTAGCGAATCAAGGGAAGGACCGGACTATGCTGGAGCGGAAGCCCGTCTTCCCGCACGTGATCGAAACCAACTACCAGGCCGGAGAGCGACTGGGCTGCAACGTCTATCTCGTCTACGATGCCGCCGAATGGTTGTTGATCGACGTCGGCTTCGAAGAAACGGTCGAAGAAATCGTGGAGATGATCCGGCAGCTCGATTTCCCCCTGTCGAGCTGCAAGACGCTGATTGCCACCCACGCCGACGTGGATCATATCCAGGGCCTGGCCAAGGCCAAGCAGTTGCTCAAGACCACCGTCACCGGGCATCCCCTGGCGGCCGAACCGCTCGCCTCCGGAGACCGGATCAAGACCTTCGCGGAGGTCACGGCGCAAAACATCCATCTGGACATGCCGCCGGTCAAAGTCGACGCCTTCGTCGATGACGGCGACACGATCCGCGTCGGCGACCTGGAGCTGGAAGTCTGGCATACGCCCGGGCATACGGACAGCCAGCTCTCTTTCCGTTTGGACAATCTGCTGTTCAGCGGCGACAACATCTACCGCGACGGCTGCGTCGGGGCGATCGACGCGCACCACGGCAGCGACATTCCGGCCTTTATCAAATCGTTGCGACGCATCCGGGCCAGCGACGTCGAGTGGCTGTTGCCCAGCCACGGGCCGATCTTTCGCAAAGACGACGTGCTGCTCGACCGTACGATCGCTCGGCTGGAAAGCTATCTGCACATGGCCGACTTCGGCACCTGCGCCATCGACTGGCCTTTGATGGACGAGTGGGACCGGGAATTGGCCGAAGGCAAGCTGCCCAAATAGTTCTAGGGCGTGTAGCGGCTGTGCCGGATATTCTCTCATTTTGCGTCGGTTCCGCAGCCGATGCTGTAATTGCCGAACTTTGCGCGAGGGAGAGAATCGCCCCCCCGATATACCGGGCGACAGCCGGGCGGCTCTCAGACGCAAAACCAGGCGACCGATGACCCAAGCTTTGCGCGCGCCGCCCTTTGCTCCCGCCAGGGACGGCTTCTGACCGCACCCGTACCAACGCCCACGATCTGTGAGGGGGAACTCATGATCCGCAGGATCGCCTTGGCCTTGCTCTGCACCGCCGCACTGTGGGCCGCCATGCCCAACCAGCGCGCGTGTGCGGCGGAAGCCTTCAACCGCCAATGGGGACACAGCTACAACACCCAGGATTGGCAGCGCTTTTATCACTACCCGTACGTCTACTATCCCCAGAACTTCTGGAGCGCCGACTACTACCGCTCGTCGGAAAGCCTCTACTACCGTTATCCGCCTGAGATGCGGATTCCGGTCTACAACCGAAGCTGGCAGAACTACTATCCTCAGAACCGCCGTTATCATTACGGCCACCACTTCATTCTCGACACGTTCTAGGCTTGCCAGCCTGGGCGCCGCGCGCGGAAGCGTTGGGGCCAAAGCGACCGGCGCGGTTCTGCTGACAGCAGCCGCCGCGCCCCTAGAGTCTGCGCAGCAATGCGGCGCCACCAGATCGGCCACTGAGATCGACGCCTTGCCGCCCATGCGAGCGGCAAGGCGTCTTCTTTTTTTCTTCAAGCTAACGGCTGCCGACCGCTCTGCCCGATGATCGAAAAGCGGGCAGATGAGGCGCTTAGGATGAATGTAACTAACGGGGGGGGATGTGGGATGCCGCTGGAACCGGTTGCCAGTGCAAAAATGGGCAGTATATATGATGCGTGTCGATTTTGCCGGTTTCGATAAATTCGGCGGTGGGGCGATCGGCCCAGAATTTGCTCCCCTGGGGGGCCCGGGTTGAACCAAACCGGGGCGGACAGGACGGTCCGGGCGCCTTTTTAACCGGGTTTGTGGGAAACTGCCAATGCGAGCCAAACAACTTGGCAAGACGCTGAATAGCCGAGAACTCAACGCGCTGATCCTACCGCTGAGGTACTTGGATAATTACACGAACCTCTTCTACCTGCTGGCCGACTACCTGACGCTTGCCGTCGTGCTCGTCGGCACGGCGACCTTCTGTCACATGCGCGGCTCTTGGGGGCTGCACTGGGCCTGGGATATCCCGGTGCTCGGACTCTGCTGGCTGCTGGTCGGCGCCGTCCAACATCGCTTTGCCGGCTTGGCGCACGAAGGCGCCCATTACATCCTGCTGAAGAACCGCTTCTGGAATGAACTCGTCTCCGACGTGTTCTGCATGTTCCCGTTGTTCTGCACGACGGCTCAGTACCGCCTGATCCACCTCGGGCACCACGAGTACACGAACGACTGGGAGCGCGATCCGGAACTGCTCAATATGGGCAAGACGCGGATGATGGACTCGTTTCCGATGACGCACGGCGAGTTCGCCCTGCATTTCTTCGCCCGCATTTTCTGGCCGCCGACCTTGTTGCGCTACGTGTGGGACAACATCTATATCACCACGCTCGGCAACAGCATCAATCCCTATCAGAAATCGCTCGACAAGAACCCGCGCGGCCGGATCGGGCCGTTCCGTCTGACGAGCATGTTGGGCATCGCTTACGTCGGGTTGATGGTCGGCGTGCTCGGCTACCTCGGCTATGTCGGCAGCTGGACCCGGTTGCTCGTCGCTCCGGTGCTGTTGATCGCCGGCGCCATCGCGGTCATCGCCGCCTTGCCGGACGACTGGTTTTTCCAGTCGGACATGAAGCCCGTCTATTCCAGCAAGTTCACCAGCGTGCTGCGACTGACCTGGATCACGCTGCTGGAGTGCGCCTTCGCCTACACTCAGTTCGCCACCGGCGTGGAATGGGGCGTCTATTTCTGGCTGCTCTGGATTCTGCCGCTGTTCACGACGTTTCCTTACTACATGCTGCTCCGCGACCTGTACCAGCACGCCAACGCCGACGACGGCAAGCTGACGAACAGCCGCGTGATTTTCTGCAATCCGGTCGTGCGATGGGCCATGTTCATTTACGGCCAGGACATCCACCTGACGCACCATCTTTACCCGGCCGTGCCGCATTACAACCTCCGCGCGCTGCACCGGCTGCTGGTCGAGAACAACCAGGAATACGCCGAGCACGTTGTCGAATGCCACGGCGTGCTCTGGAACCGCGACGACCATTACACGGCGCTCGATTGCATGCACGTCCCCACCTGCGAGCCTCTGCCACACGGCGACGAAGCCGGCCAGGGCGCCGAGTCGGAACGGGTGGAAGCCGTGCATTCCTGACGCCGGCCGATTTTGCATTTTGCATTTCGACTTTCTCTTTCCCGGCCGCATAGCGCTCTGATATCGCGGCCTCGAACTTTCCCGAAGATGCCCCGCCACGTTGGCCATCTTCGACCGGCGCTCCCTTCGCGCTCCTGCCCCCTCTCCCACCGAGAGGGCCGGGGAGA
>DASZUP010000382.1:0-3579 GCA_035547635.1 Pirellulales bacterium | reverse complement strand
TGGTACCTGTGGGCTTTGGCGCTGGACGGCGGCGTGGCGGCGCAACTGGTGCATTGGGCGTTGGGCCTGCTCTTGGCGCTGGCTACGGTCGTCCTGGCAACGCCCATTTTGGGCCGTTCCTGGGCCGTGTGCGGCGGTTGCCTGGTGCTGCTCGTGCCGGGCGTGAGCAACCAGATGACCGCGCCCTTAAACGATATCGGGCTGGCGGTGTTCACCACGTTGGCTCTGGCCGCCTGGCGGCAAGCGGCCTTGGACGATGAAGACTCGCGCTGGTTCGTCATGGCGGGCTGGATGTTGGGCGGCGCGCTGAGCATCAAGCACCTGGCGTTGTTGTTTGTCGCGGCGTCGGCGCCGGTGGCCGCCTGGTATGCATGGCGCCAGCCCGAGCGGCGACGGCGGTTGCTGCTCGGCGCCGCCGCCATGGGCGTGGTTGCCGTCAGCGTGAGCGGAATCTGGTATCTGCGGGCGGCGCGGCAGCATGGCAACCCGGTCTATCCGTTCTTTCACCGGCAAATTGCCGGAGAAGGTCGTCCGACGCTGCCCGCCGACAAGGCGCCGTTGGGCCGCGGACTGCTTGCCTTGGCTTCGGCGCCGTGGCAAGTCACCATGCATCCGGAACGATTCGGCGGCCGAGGCCACCAGCTTGGCCTTACGTTTCTGGCTGCTCTGCCCGGTCTGCTTTTCTGCCGGCGGCTGCGCGGCGCCGGCACTCTGCTGGCCATTGCAGGGACATACTTCGCAGGCTGGTTCTTGCTGCGTCAGAACGTGCGGTTTCTGTTGCCGCTGGTCCCTCTGCTGTGCGTGCCCGTGCTATGGGTTTGGATTGAAGCCAGGCGGTTGCCGCTACTGCCCGGCCTGACGTTTCTCGCCGTCATGTTCGCCGCCGCCGGTTGCGGCGCCGTGGCAGCCACTGCTCGGGCGCCGTCCAAGGTTCCGGTGGCCGTTGGCTGGGAAGGTCGCCAGAAGTACCTGCAACGCCATGAACCTACCTACGAAGCGGCGAGTTGGGCCAATGCCTTGACGGCGCCGGAAGTACGCATCCTGAGTCAGGATCATCGCGCGTATTACTTCAACGCCCCGGTCACCCGCGAGAATATCTACCGCCGCCAGACCGACTATGCCCGCCAGATCTCGTCGCCCGGCGAATTGGCTCTCCATTTGAAAGCCGCGGGCTTTACGCACCTGCTGTTGGCCGAATCGCTCAACGACCGCGGCATCCGCTACAACAACACGCTGAGCGGGCTGGCCGACGCATCGTTGGCGTCGGCCGCTAAAAACTCGCTCGACGTACTGATCGACTACCAGTTCAAAGATCCCGACGGCGCCGTGCGGCGTTACCGGCTGGTGGCGCTGCGGTAGACCAACCAACGCGGCGCAAGCTATGGCAGCAGAAATGATTGCGCGCTCTCCGTTGACGCCTTCCGGAAAGCGTTGAACAATATCTATTATGAGTACTGAACACGTTATTCCCGCGGAATTGGTTCACGACCTCGAACGAACGCTCGCGCAGGCGATGACCGGCGCTCGCGATCCTGAGGAAATGCGCAAAGCTCGCGAAACCATGAATCGAATGCGAGAGGAACTCCGTAAGAGGATCGGCACGGTTAATATTGCAGTCGACCTCATCCGCGATGCGCGCAGCCAATGAAGTATATTCTGGATGCCAGCGTAGCTCTCAAATGGGTGTTGCCCGAAGAGGGATCCGAAAAGGCAATTGCCCTTCAAGAACAGTTCGCCGACGCAGAGCATGAGCTGATCGCCCCTGATACGTTCGCCGTCGAAGTCGCCCATGCTCTCACGCGTGCAGAGCGAAGAGGTAATCTTCAGCCACCCGAAGGACTAGAACGTTTCAGGCAGATTGCCGCGTCGTTCCCGCAATTCTTTCCCTATATCCCCCTCTTGCCGCGAGCGATGGAAATCTCCTCGAACATGCGGGTAGGGGTCTACGACTGCCTTTATATCGCTCTCGCTGAGCGCGAAAACTGCCCGTTGGTGACGGCAGACGACCGCCTCGCCAAAACATTCACCGACCAGGCGGTCTCCCTCGCATCTCTCTAGCTGAAGGCATCTCGCACAGCCAGCGTCGGCCTCGCGCTCACCGCGCTAGTTGCCTTGCAATGATGGTGCATCGCCGAACTGCCCTTGGTCGGACTTAACGCTCTGTGCTATAAGGCCTTTCGCGCAAGCGGTCGCCCGCACGACCCCCTGCGCGAATCGATGCTCGGGGCGCACAGATCTGAACGCTTCTGGAGACCAACCATGGAAGGTTGGCAGACCCAATTAACGGCGGTTCCGGCCACGGAACAGAGCCAGCAGTTGCGCCTGACGGTGCTGCTGCCCGCCTATAACGAGGAACTGGCCATCGGCCGCGTGCTCGGCGAGATCGTCGAGGCCCTGGCCGAAGAATCGGGCGGTTACGAGATCCTGGTCGTCGACGATGCTTCGACCGATCGCACCGCCGAGCTGGCGGAACAATTCGCCGCCGAGTGTTGGCACTGCCCGGTGCGCGTGATCCGTTGCGACATCAACCGCGGCGCCGGCGCCGCCCGCAAGATCGGCGTGCGAGCCGCGCGCGGCGAGATCGTGGTGATGCTCGATGCCGACGGCACCTATCCGGCCGCTTCGATCCGCGAGTTGCTCCGCTTTTTCCCAGCTTACGATCAGGTCAACGGTGCACGCACCAGCGAGCAAGGCACGCTCCCCTGGCTGCGGCGGCCGACCAAGTGGTTCATCCGAAAGCTGGCCTGTTATCTTACCGGCCACAACATCCCCGACCTGAACACGGGCCTGAAGGCCTTCAAACGCGAGGCCATGTTGCCTTGGCTGTGGGTCGTGCCGGACGGCTTCAGTTGCGTCACGACCATGACGCTCGCCTTTCTGACCAACGGCTACGCGGTGAAGTACGTCCCCACGCCGTACCGCTCGCGGATCGGCCGCAGCAAGTTCCACCCGATCAAAGACACGGCGGCGTACCTGAGCACCGTGTTGCGGATCGTGCTCTACTTCCGGCCGCTGAAAGTCTTCTTGCCGCTCTCCGGGCTGTTGATTGCCGCCGGAATTGCCAAGAGCGTTTGGAGTTGGACGGCGACCGGCAGCATGCAGGAGTCGGACATCGTGGTCATGACCGCCGGTTTTATGACCTGCATGCTCGGCTTGCTGGCCGAAGTGATCGTCGCCCACCATCGCCGATGAGACGGGGGAACGGCAACGACCGGCCCCTTCGCCGCAAACCTCCGAATCGATTGAGGCGCCATGCCAGACGACGCCCTGTTATTGTGTTCGCATACCGCCGGTTCGCAGCGACGCGAGGACCAGGCCGCGACGTTGGAACCGCGCGACCCTGCCCTGCGACGGCGATACCTGACGGCGGCGCTGGCCGCCATTCCGCGCTTGCTCGGTGCGATCGACCGGAATCCCTATCGTCCGACGTACGGCTGTTTCGATCGCGAATACTGGCATTACCGCACGAGCAGCTTTCCCAGCGAGATGTATCAAGAGGGCGTATTGCCGTTGGCGCTGGTTTACGCCTGCGACCTGCCCGGCAACCGCTGGCGCGGCGATTCGCGCGTCCGCGAGCTC
>DASZUP010000381.1:0-2158 GCA_035547635.1 Pirellulales bacterium | reverse complement strand
GGCATTTGCAGATTGAACGCGCCGGCGAGTTGCACCGTCGTTTGGCCGGCGCCCCATTGCGCCGCGACGCCGATATTGGCCGCGTTGATGGCGTTGGCGATCGCTTGCGCCACTTGGCTGGCCGTCATGGCCGAGGTGATGTTGATGGTGGTATAGCCCGGAGTCGGCGTACCGGTTTTGAACAGCTCGAATCCGGTGTTGTTGATGACGAACTTCGTACCCGACGCAATGGCGCTGCCTGCGGCGGCCGACAGGCTTTGTCCCAGCGACTGCGAAAGCATATTGCCGTGGATGTCGGGTCCGAACCGCTGGTAGTCGACGGCGAACGAATCGGTCGCGAAAGCCAGCGGCGACGTGACTCCCCCGAAGCCCAAGTTTTGCGGCAGCGTAACGACGGCGCCGATGGCTTGAGCCTTATCGACCAAGTCGGCGAACAGCGAATTGTTGATGGCTGCTTCGATCGCCGTGGCCGTCTTGGCGAACGACGTCAGACCTGCCAGCGGAATCGCCACGTGCCCTTGGCTTACCACGCCATTGGAATCGAACTCGAACGTCGTTCCGCCCACGGTAAATAAATTGCCGTCGACGGGGATGGAGGTGACGGTGATCGTGAGGTCGCTGCCGAAGCGGGTGCTCTCGAAAGCGTTGGGGTTGGCCGAAATGGCCGCGCCGGCGCTGTTGATGATCAAGTTGTTGGCGATCGCCGGCCGCGCCGTATCGAGATAGATCGGAGTGAAGGCCTGCTGCACGCCATTGACGACGACCTGGCCGCCGCCGTAGTTCAGCTTGGCTTCGCTGACGTTGTTCAGGAAGATGCCCAGCGTTTCCAGGTCGGAATCGGCATTGAACACCAGTCCGCCCCAGTCGCCTGCGGCTTGCTTCAAGCCTGGATGAATCTGCGGCGTGCCGAGCGAGGGGTCGTCGTCGAGATACGAGGTGAACGTCACCTGCTCGCCGGGGACGCCCAGCACCTGCAGCGCGCTTTGACTCTTGTCGATGTTGACCACCGAGCTGCCCGCGGCGATGTTCGCCTTGTAGAGCTTGAACACGGCGCCGGCGTCGACCATCAGCACGACGTTCTTGGGCAATTCGAGCATCGAGTTGCCCGGCGAGTTGTCGGGCAGCAAGTTTCCGAACTGATCGGAGCCGACCAGATAGGGCGCATTGTTAAACAGCGACGGCACGGTGACGCCGGTCAAGCGCGCGTTGAAGGGCGTGGTTTGCGTCAAAACATTCAGCGGGAACTGGCCTTGGTAGATCTTGACGTAGGTGTAATT
Organism: Pirellulales bacterium; assembly: GCA_035547635.1. GTDB lineage: Bacteria > Planctomycetota > Planctomycetia > Pirellulales > JAICIG01 > JAICIG01. Next base: position 881 of record DASZUP010000381.1, on the reverse strand, counting down.
GGCGTCGCTGCCGCCGTCGCTCACGGTCGCGCCGCCCCCGTCGGCCGAGATCAGCCCGGTGGCCTTGAGCGAACCTTGAATGCTCGACGAAATGGCCGACGCCGTGGCGCTCGCCGGCAACAGCACGGCGTAGTTGCCGTCGGGCAGCACCTGCCCCGGCGTGAAGGTCAAATTGTTGGTAAACTCGAACGTGCCCGAAAAACTGCCGGCTGTGACTTTAAACGTTTGTCCGTTGAGAATCTTGGCGGCGCCCGTTTGATTGAGGGCGATGCCGAGGCTGGCGTTGGCGTTGCCCTCGACGCGGACCTTGACTTGTTCCCCGTTCGAGATGGCGGCTCGGACGGCAGGGTCCATCGACGCCAACAGAGTCGGGGTTTGCAAGGCGTTCAGCGCAGCCTGGATTGAATTAAAAGGCGCACTGGCGGCGCCCGTAGCGCCGGTCCCCGTCGCCGTCTTGTCGACGTAAACAGTCGGCTCAGCGTTGAACCAGAAATCGTAGGCCCCCGCGCCTCCCGCATTCGAATTGCCGACCAGCGCGCTGGGCTGACCATCGCCCCACAAGATCAAGGGCGTGCCGGTTAGGGCGCCCTTGCCCGAGGGATCGACGACGATTTTGGCGGAAATTCCGCCGCCCACCTCAATTCGCCCGCCGCCGAGATAGCTGAGGGTGTAGTTCGCGGCGTCGAAGCCGCCTGCTGTGATGGCCGCTTGCAGCGCCGTAATGATGGCCTGTGAGGCTGTGTCTTGCGTGTCGTTCGCCGACAGTTGAATTGAAATCTGGCCCGACGGCGGCGAGCCGGGAGCCGTGCTGCCGTTATAGAACTTCAGCGTCACGGGAACCTGTTGGCCGTTGGCATTCACGTCGGTGAGCGTGAAGCTGT
>DASZUP010000380.1:0-6095 GCA_035547635.1 Pirellulales bacterium | reverse complement strand
ATTCTCTACGACGTCGATCGCCTGGGACCGATATCCCAGCGGGCGTCAGTCCGCCACGTAGCACATCAACGAGTGATCCAGCAGCGTCAAGTTGACGTCGACGGGAGCAGGCCCGTCGGCGTCGGGATAAATGTCGGCCGGGCTCTCCGCCGCCGTGTTCACGAACAGCCGCCAGGCAATGCCGTGCGCCATGGCCGGCAAGCGGAAGTGCCTGGGGTGGGGACCGCCGTGAATCAGCAGCATCACGTGCCGAGCCGCCCGCGATTCCGGGCCGGTCGGAGGCCAGGCGCCGAAGATGCACGTCAGGCTCGGATCGCCGTGCGACCAGTTGACCGGCTCCCCTTCGGCATTGAACCAGCTCACGTCGGGCAAGGCGCCGGGCGCAATGGGTTCGCCGCGGAGGAAGTCAAAACGACGCACCGTCGGCTGCCGCTTGCGGAACGCGATCAAGCCCTGGCAAAACCGCCAGATCTCGGTGTTCTTCTCCACCAGCCGCCAGTCGAACCAGGAAATCTCGTTGTCCTGGCAGTAGGCGTTGTTGTTGCCTTGCTGGGTGCGCCGGCATTCGTCGCCGGCCAACAGCATGGGCACGCCCTGGCTCAAGAACAGCGTGGCCAGGAAATTGCGGATCTCGCGGGCGCGGACCTTTTGCACGCCCGCCTTGCGGGTCGGCCCCTCGACGCCGCGATTGTAACTGTAGTTATTGTTGTCGCCGTCGCGGTTTTGCTCGCCGTTGGCCGCGTTGTGCTTCTCGTTGTAGCTGACCAGGTCGTTGAGCGTAAAGCCGTCGTGCGAGGTGACGAAATTGATGCTGTGGTAAGGTCGGCGGCCGCTCGGACCGTACAGATCGCTCGAGCCCGCCAGCCGCGTCGCCAGCGGGCCGACCATGCCGCCGTCGCCGCGCCAGAAGCGGCGCACGTCGTCGCGGTAACGGCCGTTCCACTCGGCCCAACGATGGTTGGAGAACGAGCCGACCTGGTAGGCGCCGGCCGCATCCCACGCCTCGGCGATGATCTTGCACCTGGCCAACAGGGGATCTTCGCCAATGGCTTCGACCAGCGGCGGGTTCGGCAGTAATTCGCCGTTCCGGTCCCGGCTGAGGATCGACGCCAAATCAAAACGGAAGCCGTCCACGTGGTAATTGTGGGCCCAGTGCCTGAGGCAATGGAAGATCATCTCGCGGACGATCGGATGATTGCCGTTGACGGTATTGCCGCATCCGGTGTAGTTGCGGTACTCGCCGCCGCCATTGGCCAGCATGTAGTAAACGCGGTTGGCCAGTCCTTTGAAACCCAGCGTCGGGCCGTGCTCGTTGCCCTCGGCCGTGTGGTTGAACACCACGTCAAGAATGACCTCGATGCCGGCCTGGTGCAGAGCTCGCACCATTTCCTTGAATTCATTGACCTGCGCGCCGGGCTCGCTGCCGTAGCCGTAGCCTCGGTGCGGCGCAAAGAAGGCCAGCGGGTCGTAGCCCCAGTAATTCGGTCGCGATTCCGGCCGCCCCGACCAGTGATTGGTGGGAAACTCGTGTACCGGCATCAGTTCCACGGCCGTCACGCCCAGCGACTGCAAGTAGGGGATCTTTTCGATCACGCCCAAGTACGTGCCCGGGTGTTTCGCCTTGCTCGAGCGCCCAACGGTGAAGCCGCGGACGTGCATCTCGTAAATGACCGTCTCGCAAAGATGGCGGTTGAGCGGTCGGTCCCCCTGCCAGTCAAACGTGTCGTCAATGACCACGCACTTGGGCGGCCGGACAATCCCGTCGTCTGCGGCCAGAAACTCGCCGGCCAGCGCTTTCGCGTACGGGTCGATCAGTCGGGCGCGCCCGTCGAAGCGATGCCCGCGTTCCGGCGCGTAAGGTCCGTCCGCCTGTAAGTGATAAAGCGCGCCCGCCTTCACTCCTGGAACGAAGACGCTCCAGATGTCTCCCCAGCGATCCAACTCGGGATGGAACGGAACGACGTGCTCGGGTTCTCGGTCCGTCACACGGTCATAGAGCAGCACCCGCATCGCAGTCGCCGAACGGCTGAAAACGACGAATTGGGCGCCGCCGGGGCGCAAGATCGCGCCATAGGACAACGGATGCGAGAATTGCCAGGTAGGGACCAAATTGTGCATGCTCGCGAGGAAGGGCGTAGCGTCGTAGGCTGCTGTCATCGATCTCGCTTTAGAAAAAAGCTAAGAAACGACGCCAGCATCGTCACGGCGCTGGCAGTCGGTCATTTCTCGTCAGTACGAAATGCCTTATGGCAATCGTCGCAATTCTGCGCCAGCTTGAGCAGCGCCGCTTCCGCTCCAGCTTTATCGGCAGCGTGAACTTTAGCGTTCAGTTCGCCCGCGATATCGCGCATTTCGCCGCACAATTGATACCAGTTCTCTGTTTGCTCAGGATCCTTGACTTCGTGCGTGTCATACACGATTGTCTGCCCAATGGCAGCCAGCACCGCGGCATCGCGCGCTAATTCGTCGCGCTGGCGGTCGAATCGCCGCAGACCGCGTTTCAGGCGGTTGTTGAGCAGCACGACCTGTTTCATCAGTTGCCCCATCGAAGCGACCTTGCCCCACTGCGGGGTTGCTGCCTGCTCGCCGCTGGGCGCGGCGTTGACCGCGTTACCCAGTTTTTCATAGGCGACTTTCGCCGCCTCGTACTCTTTCGCCTTGGCTAGCTCTTGTGAGGCGTTGATGATTGCCGCTGCGTTGGGCTTCAACGCATTCTGCTTTTCGTCATGCGCCAGCATCAGCGTCACGGCGGACAGGGTATGCGCATCGCGCTTGATTTTGGATGCTCCATCTCGATATTGCTGCGCGCCGGTCAGGTTCGTGCCAAAGCTCTCCAGGTACTGCTTCGCCTGGAAGACAAGATCCTGGGCCGGCACGACTTCCGAGAGTTTCCGCGCGGCAGGCGGGTCGCTTGCCAGCAAGGTTCCGATCGAAGCCAGGCAGACCAGGGACAGGAGGAAAAAATGCAAAGAAATCTTCATGACCAATCAAAACCAAAGAAGGATGGATAATATAGCGCCCGTTTTGACAACGGGGCTCCGAAACGCCGCCCTTGGGTCTCGCCCTGTCTGGCGGGTTGCCCCAAGGTTGCAGTGCCCCCAGCTTAGCAGCCGTGCCGGTAGATTCTAGTGCGCGTGCAACCAGCCGGAGCAGGTCGTTGACAATCCGCTTGCAAGCCCCCTAGAATCTTAGCTTCCGTTTTGGGGCATGCTGAGCAAAGTCAATGGCCAAAGCAACTTACAAAGACGCCGGCGTCGATCTCGACGTCTACCGAGAAAGCATGTCGCGGCTGCCTCGGCTATTGACCCGAACGCATACCCCGCGGGTGATGAAACTCGAAGGGGGGTTTGCCGGGCTGTTTCAGCTCGATTTTTCCAGCCCGCTGTTTGCCCGCGGATATGAGGATCCCGTCCTGGTCTCTTGCACGGACGGCGTCGGCACCAAGCTCAAGGTGGCGCAGGCGGCCGGCGTCCACAGCACAGTCGGGATCGACCTGGTGGCAATGAGCGTCAACGATGCGTTGTGCTGCGGGGCCGAACCGCTCTTCTTCCTGGACTATGTGGCGATGTCGCACGACGATCCCGTGCGGCTCGAGCAGATTGTCGAAGGCATTTCGGCAGGTTGCATTGAAAGCGATTGTGCATTGCTCGGGGGCGAGACGGCGATCATGCCCGATCTCTATGCGCGCGACGACTACGACCTGGCCGGTTTCTGCGTCGGCGTGGTTGAGCGGCGTCGCGTGATTGACGGCAAGGCAATTTCGCCCGGCGACAAGTTGATCGGCGTTGCGTCGAGCGGTCTGCACTCCAACGGCTTCAGCCTGGCGCGGAAGGTCGTGTTCGAGATCGGGGGGTTAAAAACCTCAGATCACGTCAAGGAACTCGGCCGCACGGTCGGCGAAGAATTGCTCGAGCCAACGCGCATTTACGCCCGCCCGTTGCGTAAGGTGCTGGCGAACTACAAGATCAAGAGCGTGGTACACGGGGTCGCCCACATCACGGGCGGCGGTTTGCACGAGAATTTGGCGCGGATCATGCCCTCCGGCTGCCGGGCCATCATTGAGCGCGGCAGTTGGACGGTTCCGCCCGTATTTGGCTGGCTGCAGCAATTGGGCGAGATCGACGCCGACGAAATGGACCGCGTGTTCAACATGGGACTGGGGCTGGCGCTGGTCGTCAGTCCCTATTTCGCCGACAGCATTCGCCATCAACTGGATGACTGCGGTCTGGCAAACTGGCTCATCGGCGAAGTCATCGACGGCGAGTCGGGCGTGGCCTGGGCCTAGACGGCGGCGCGTCAGCCGACGGCGCCTGCCTTCGATTCGATCAGGCAGTCCAGTTCCTGCTTCAGCTTTCCAAGGATCTCGTCGTAGCGGAATGCGCCAAGCTCTTCGGCGCCGCGTTTCAGGTTGACGAAGTTCGGGCCGCACCACAGTCCCAGATCGGCGTCGTCGGTCTCGCCCGGCCCGTTCACCCGGCAACCCATCACCGCGATGGTGATGGCGTAGTCCTTGGCATACGCCGTCATTTCCTTGACCTGCTGGGCCAGGTCGATGAAGGCCTCGTTCTCGACCCGCGAACAGCTTGGGCAACTGATGATGTTCAAGGTTTGCAGACCGTAGTCGACCACGCTGCGCACGCGTCCGGCGGCAATATCGGCCAGAATCTGCCGTCCGGCGGCAATCTCCTCGGGTTTGCGCGAGTTAGGAACGGTCAGCGACACGCGGATCGTGTCGCCGATTCCGCGGCTGATCAACTGTTCGAAAGCGATTCGCGTTTTGATGATCCCGTCGGGCGGCATGCCCGCTTCCGTGACGCCGAGATGCAGCGGCACGTCGGGCCGCTCGGCGGCGAAGCGGCGGTTGACCTCGATGACTTTCTTCGGATCGGAATCCTTGAGCGACACGCAGTAGCGCGTAAAGCCGATCGAGTCGAGCAGTTCGCAGTGCTCCAGGGCGCTTTCGATCATGGGCGAGATTGAATCTTCCGGGTCGTACTTGTCGAGCTTGGCCGGATCGACGGAACCGCAGTTAACGCCCACGCGCATGGCGCAGTCGTTTGCGCCGGCCACGTCGGCCAGGAATTTCACCTTATCCTGCCAGGGTTTCTCGCGCTCGTGGTGGTAGAGGTGGCCGGGGTTGTAACGCACCTTGTCGACGTGCGGGGCCACCTGCGCGGCGAGCCGGTAGTTTTCTTGCAGATCCACCGACAGGTTGGCGCGAGTCCGCGCGCGAACTTCGGCCAAGGCCTCGGCGTCGCGAGTGTTGTCGACGGCGATCCGGACGACGTCGGCGCCGGATTCGACCAGTGCATTCACCTGGGCCGCCGTGGCCTCGACATCCTGCGTATGGGTGGCCGTCATGCTCTGTACGGCCACTGGATGGCGGTCGCCGATAGTCACCGAGCCGATACGGACGGCCCGGGTCGGATTTCTCGTAAGCTCCACGAGGTCGCAACTCCAGCGAAAGAGAAAGTGCGGAAGTCTTCAAAATGCCGCCCGTCAGGGGCGCCTGCGCATTGTATCGTACTGGCGCAAATTATTCACCATCAACCGTTTCCTGCAAGTGGCGCGGACGGCGCGAGACAACAGGTCGACGCCCTCGACCGTGCATTTCCCGCGGGGCGCCAGCTCGCCTTCAGGCGCGCCGCGAGTCCGGTCTTGCGATTATTTAAATGAGGGCGGCCGATACGAACACGAGAGGAAAGCTTCCATGGCCTACGCAGAAGAATATGAGTTCACCGGCGAATTCAGCGCCCTGCCAGAAAGGGCCGAATCGCCCAGAACCGCAGCGGAGCTGCAAGCGAGTCAAGACGCCCGCCCCTCGCGCAAGACTCTCGTTCGCTGCGGCGAGGCGTTGAACGCAACTTTGACGCAAACGATCGGGAGCCGTCTGCGGCAAAGCCCTTTTTTGCCTTTGCGAGAAGTCACCTGCGAAGAATACGAGGGGCGCGTGGTCCTGCGCGGACGCGTGCCGACGCAATACCTGCACGAGCTTGCTTGCGCACTGGCGCAATCGTTTGACGGGGTGCGGGAAGTGACCAACAAGATCGAAGTCGTTCCTCTCGGTTTGCCCTATGCCCCGGCTGCGCTGCGAG
>DASZUP010000379.1:0-2667 GCA_035547635.1 Pirellulales bacterium | reverse complement strand
AGCGAAATTCGGGTCCGCTCCATCGATTGGCGAAAGCGTTCGTTGTTAAATCGCTCGGGCGCCACGTAGAGCAGCCGCAGGCGATTTTCTCGAACGGCCTGCATGACCGCCGAGAGTTCCTCGGCCGAGCGAGTGGAGTCGATCCGCTCGGCGGCGATCCCGCGCCGCTGCAGCGCGTCGATCTGGTCCTTCATCAGCGCGATCAACGGCGAGACGACCAGCGTCAGTCCGTCGAGCAGTTGGGCCGGCAACTGATAGCAGAGCGACTTGCCGCCGCCGGTCGGGAAGACCGCCGCGGCCGAATGACCCTCGAGCAGGCTTTCGATCACGGCGGCCTGCCCGGAGCGGAATTCCGCGAAGCCGAACTGTTCTTTGAGCAACTGCCGCGCGGCGGAGAGATCCATGATCATTCCTGCTCCCAATGATCGGGCGAAAAGAAAGACGCTTCGGTTATAGCCGCTACGGACGCGAAAGTCACTTGCGGCGCCCCAGTGAACAAGGATTTACCAGGCCTGATCGTTGCGGCTGGCAATTCGGAACAGCTCGCGTGACTGGCGGCAGGCCGAAGCGATGCCCCAGTGAAGCAAGGCTTCGCCGGAACTCTCGCTCCAGGCGCCCCACTGCGACGAATGTGACGCATGTCAAACGCCCGGCGCCATCGCCGTGGGCAGCCTTTCCAGCTCGCGCAGTCCAGATGCCAACACGCCGCCGCTTTGTCTCTGAGGCCCCCTAGGGACGCGAAGCAACCAGCTTGGTTTAATTGAATACAGGCGCCTGACCGTTTACTCGCCAAACGGCGAGATGCATTCAACGCCGAGGGCGCCTCAACCTCGCGCGCCCGGAAGATTTTTCTTGGGGATTGAAAAAGTCGGGCGACCTCAAGAGTGCGGTATGCGGCTTGCTTGCCGCTAACCCGGCCAGTCTCTTCTCTTTCTAAGTTCAAGCCGGGGGGCGTTTTTTCAGAGGAAGCAGTTTCATGCACCCATCGCTTTTGCGGACGACGTTACCGGGGACTTCGCGACGCAATTCACGCCTGCAGCGGGAGCGGCGCCATCGCCTGACGATGGAATCGCTGGAATGCCGCAACCTGCTGGCGGCCGGCTACTTGGAGATGAACCTGGTTTCCAACCAGGCGGGCGCTGCGCTGCTGCAGGACCCGGCGCTGAACTTGCCTTGGGGGATTGCCCTGCCGCCCGATTCGGGGAACTTCTGGGTCGACAACGCAGGCAGCGGCGTCGTCACGCTGTACGGCGGCGACGTTGCCGGCAGCACGCTGACCAAGGATCCGCTGACGGTCCAGATTCCCGGCGGCGCCCCGACGGCCGACGTGTTCAATAACTCGGGCAGCTCGTCGGATTTTGTCATCAACGGGCCCGGCGGCGCCAGCGGCGCGGCCACGTACCTGTTCGCTTCGCTCGACGGCCGGATCAGCGGCTGGAACGCTGCGGTTTCGCAGCACCAGGCAATCCAGGTCGCTCACGTCAACGGCGCCTTTTTCACCGGCCTGGCGATGGGCGCCAGCGACTCGGGCAACGTCCTCTACGCGGCCGACTTCCAGCATGGCAAGATCGACGTCTTCGACGGCAACTTCCAGCAGACTTCGCTCTCCGGCGATTTCACGGATCCCAATCTGCCCTCCGGTTACGCGCCATTCAACGTCCAGAACATCGACGGCAAGTTGTATGTGACTTATGCCGTGCAGCAGAGTTCATCGCACCACTCGTCCGACCACCACGACGGCGGCGGAGAAAGTGGCGGCGGCGTGGTCACGCCGGCCGCAACCGGAGGGCTTGTCGACGTCTTCGATCTGAACGGCAACTTCGTCAAACGGTTTGCCACCAACGGCGATCTCAACGCCCCTTGGGGCCTGGCTATGGCGCCGAGCGGCTTCGGCGACTTTGCCGGCGATTTGCTGGTCGGCAACTTCGGCGACGGCAAGATTACCGCCTACGATCCCAACGGCTCGTTCGACGCCAGCGGAACCGCGGCCGTCGGCCAACTCGCCAACGCAGCGGGCGACCCGATTGCCATCAACCACCTGCTCGGCCTCAGCTTTGGCAACGGCGCTACGGCTGGAGACGCGAACACGCTCTACTTCACCGCCGACGCCGCCTCGCTGTCCAGTTCGGGCGGAATGATCAACTCCAGCGGCAACGGCATCGTGTTGTTGGATCCGTCCGGAGCGGGCGCGCTGCGTGAAGTGGGCAACGCCAGCGTGACCGTCGGCAACGGCGGCATCGCCGTCGATTCCAGCAATGCGGGCGCCATCTTCCTGGCCGGCAACCCGCAGCTTTCGGCTTCGCAGTTGAACGTGGTCGGCGCCCCCGGCCTGACCGAGCACGGCCATCCGAACGTGAACATCAGCGGCGACACCAACACGAACGTCTCGGCAGTCGCAGATCCGCTGCAGTCGCTCAACGCGCCGACGATGCCGAGCACCAGTTTCAATGCAGTGAATGCGACCGATCAGATGAACGTCACGCTGCAGCCGGGCGCCTACGGCGGCGGCATCAACGTGAGCGGCAACGCCACCGTCGTATTGTCGAAGCCCGCCGGTTCCGACGGCGTGTATTACCTGCAGGGCGGCATTTCCGTCACCGGCCAGGGGCAGTTGATCGCCGGACCGGGCGTGACGATCTATATCGCTTCGACCGGCGGCCAGCCTGC
>DASZUP010000378.1:0-5578 GCA_035547635.1 Pirellulales bacterium | reverse complement strand
TAGCAGCGTAAGGCAAGTATTTCGCCGAGTTCGCCGTCGTGAATGCGGCGGATGGCTTCCTGGTAGGAGGCCTGGTGATGCCGCTGCAAGCCGACGCCGACTTTCAGGTTCTTTTTCCTGGCCGCTTCCGCGGCGGCCAGCACGCGCCGCACGCCCGGCGGATCGGTGGCCAATGGCTTTTCCATGAACACGTGCTTGCCCGCATTGACGGCGTATTCGAAGTGCTGCGGCCGAAAGCCGGGTGGCGCCGCAATGACCACGACGTCGACGCCGCTATCGATCGCATTGCGATAGGCGTCGAGCCCGACAAACCGCCGTTCTTTTGGCACGTCGACCCGCTCGCCCAGCCCCTTGCTGGCTTCGCGGTCGTAGCGCGCGGCCACGCCCTTTTGCAGTCCCTCGAGGCTGGCTTGCAGCCGGTCTTCGAAGGCGTCGGCCATGGCCCACAGCTTGACCGGGCCGGCGGTGCTCAAGGCCTGCAGCGCGGCGCCCGTGCCGCGGCCGCCGCAGCCGATCAGCGCCACCTTGAGCGTGTGATCTTCGCCGGCATGTACGCTGTGGGCCAGCGAACCGGCCAAGGCCGTGCCCGCCAAGGCCGCTGTGCCGGTCTTGAGGAAATCGCGGCGGGATGCAGGGGAAGACGAATCGCTCTCACGGGACATGGGGCGCCTCCTTAGACGTCAACGTTCGGGAAACGGTTGCGAGCCGATTGTAACTGGAGTCGTGGCGAGATGCACCGTTCAGGCGGGACAGTGAAAAAGAAGCGGCAGGGTCTCTGACACCCGCCGGCAATGATCGCCGCTTATTCCGGCTCGACGGGCGCCCGGCCGATGGAGTGATAGGCGAAGCCGGCGGCGGCCATGTGCGAAGGCTCGTAGAGATTGCGGCCGTCGAATACGACGGGCTCCTTCATCCGCCGCCGCATCTCGTCGAAATCCGGATGCACGAACTGCTTCCACTCGGTCATGATCGCCAAGGCTTCGGCCCCGTTGAGCGCGTCGTACTTACTCTCGGCGTACATCAGCCGGTTGCCGTACTTGCGGCGCACGTGCTCCATCGCTTCGGGATCGTGTACCTGGATGCGTGCCTCGTGCTTGAGCAAGTCGTCGATCAGCGAAAGCGCCGGCGCCTCGCGGATATCGTCGGTCCGAGGCTTGAACGCCAGGCCCCAGATGGCGAGCGTCCGCTTGGCAAACTGCCCGTTGAAGTGCCGCGACAGCTTGCCGAACATGACCGTCTTCTGTCGCTCGTTCACCGCGTCGACCGCATTCAGCAAACTGGGCTCGACGCCGTGCGTGCGGGCCATGGCCTGCAGGGCCCGCACGTCCTTCGGAAAGCAACTGCCGCCGTAGCCGACGCCGGGAAACAAGAACGCGAAACCAATGCGGCTATCGTGTCCGATGCCGCGGCGGACGTCGTTGATGTCAGCCTTCATCCGCTCGCAGAGATTGGCCACTTCATTGATGAAGCTGATCTTGGTGGACAGCAGCGCATTGGCCACGTACTTGGTCATCTCGGCGCTTTCCGGCGACATGACCAAAAACGGCTTCTCGGTTCGCAGGAAGGGCGCGTACAGTTCTCGCAGCACCTCGGCCGCGTCGTGGGTGCGCACGCCGACCACCACGCGATCGGGCTTCATGAAGTCGTCCAGCGCCGCACCTTCCTTGAGAAACTCCGGATTGCTGGCCACCTCGCACTCGCGCCCCGTCGCCGCCCGCAAGCGCTCGCGGATGGCCGCGTTGGCGCCGACCGGCACGGTGCTCTTGGTAATCACGATCGCGTCTTCGGCCAGGTGACCGGCCAGCTTGTCGACCACGTTCCAGAGACTGGAAAGATCCGCCGAACCGTCATCGGCGCTGGGCGTGCCGACCGCCAGAAAAATCAATCTCGCCGCACGGACGGCGGCGGCAAGATCGGTCGTAAAGTGCAAGCGGCCGTCTTCGTGGTTGCTGACCACCAGCTCGGTCAGTCCGGGCTCGTAGATCGGAACCTTGCCTTGGCGCAAACGCTCGATCTTGTCGGAGTCGATGTCGACGCAGGTCACGTCGTTGCCCGTTTCGGCAAAGCAGGTCCCAGTCACCAGGCCGACGTAGCCTGTCCCGATCACGGCGATTTTCATGGAAGAGTTCTTTAGCGGATAAGCGAGGGAAACGTTTTCTTAACGGGACGGGGAGATTAAAAGGAGTGGAGATGAGAACATAAAAGCTTGCTTCTAAATCTCCTTGATCTCCTCCGTATCTCTCAATCCCCTCGTAAATCATGTTGCCAGGAGTGCAAACGTCTTGATCTATTCAGAGTAATCCGCCGCTTGCGCGTTGTCTCCAGTACGCCAGCGTGTCGGCGATGGTTTGCTCCAGCGGCATTTCCGGGCGCCAGCCGGTACACGTAGAAAGCCTGTCGATGTCGGCGATAGGATCCCACTTCTCCCCGCCCGAGCCGAGTTCCTGCGCACTGCGTGCGGATTTCGCCAACTGGATCATCCGCTTGAAAATATCGCCGGTGCGGCGCGGAGCGCCTGAGCCGACATTGTAAATACCGCCCGCGTCGGCGCGTGCTACGAGCAGTCGGTAGGCGCGGACCACGTCGCGGACGTCCGTCAAGTCGATCCAAGTATTCAGGCTTCGCACGCGGATCGGTTCCTCGCCTTCGCGGACGACCTGCTCCGCCCACTCGGGCAGCATCATTTCCGGTTCTTGCCGCGGGCCGGTGTGCTGGAAGGCCCGGGCGACGACGACATCGAGTCGCTGGTCGCGCATCGCAACCTCGATCCGCTGTTCGGCCAGCAGCTTGCTCATGCCATAGCCGCGGCGCGGCCGGCACGCAGCGGCTTCGTTCAAAGGGGCGCCGGCTTCAGCGGCCGGAGCGTAGACGTGGCTGCTGCTGGCAAACAGTACGCGAGGGCGGCGCGGCAGCGAAGCGGCCAGTTCGAGCACCCGCTGCGTTCCGTCCACGTTCACCGCCAACGCCCGCTCGGTCGGAGCGTCGGCGCCGCAGTGTGACGGCACGCTGAGCGCCGCCAGATGGTAAATGCAATCAGGCTGAAAGTCGGCGATCCGCGCGCGGTCCTGTTCCGCCAACCCGGCCCGGTCGCCCAGGTCCCAGCGTAGGACCTCGACGCGGTCGCGTGCGCTGGACGGCGGGCAGCGCCAATCGGCATGCCTGGCGGGCCAGCCTCCTTGCGTGGAACTGCCCAGCGTCTCGTCGCCCGCGGCCAGCAAGTGTTCGGTCAGATGGCCGCCGACAAAGCCCGTGATGCCGGTGATGAAGGCCTTCATGAATTCGCCGCAATTTCCCGCCGCACCCGTTCCAGGTCGGCATCGACCATCATTTCGACCAGTTCGCGAAACGCCACCTTGGGCCGCCAGCCCAGTTTCGCCCGCGCTTTGCCGGCGTCGCCGCAGAGATGATTGACTTCCGCCGGGCGCAGCAGCGCCGGATCGGTGCGGACATGCTCTTTCGGATCGAGGCCGACGCGGGCGAAGGCGATCTCAACAAGTTCGCGCACGGAGTGCTTGACGCCGGTCGCCACCACGTAGTCGTCAGGTTCGTCCTGCTGCAACATCATCCACATCGCCTCGACGTAGTCGCCAGCGAAGCCCCAGTCTCGCAGGGCGTCGAGATTGCCCAACCGCAGCTCCTGCTGCACGCCGAGCTTGATTCGCGCGGCGGCGTCGGTCACTTTGCGGCTGACGAATTCCTTGCCTCGCAACGGCGATTCATGATTGAACAGAATGCCGGAGCAGGCGAATAGCTCGTAGCTTTCGCGGTAGTTGACCGTGATCCAGTGGCCGTAGACTTTGGCCACGCCGTAAGGGCTGCGCGGCCAGAAAGGCGTGCTTTCGGTCTGCGGCTCTTGCTGCACCTTGCCGAACATCTCGCTGGAGCTGGCCTGGTAGAAGCGAATCTGCGGATCGACCAGGCGGATGGCCTCCAGAATTCTCGTCACGCCCAGGGCCGTGAACTCGCCCGTCAGCAATGGCTGCAGCCAGCTCGTCGGCACGAAGCTCTGCGCGGCCAGGTTATAGACTTCGTTCGGCTTGACTTCGCGCAGCAAATTGACGATCGACAGTTGGTCAAGCAAGTCGGCCTGGTGCAGCGAGACGCGGTCTTTCAGATGCTGGATCCGCTCAAAATTCTCGCTGCTCGAGCGGCGGACCATGCCATGCACTTCATAGCCTTTGCCCAGCAGAAACTCGGCCAGGTAAGCGCCGTCCTGACCCGTGATTCCGGTGATGAGAGCAGTTGGCATGAGATGATTAAGGCGTCGGACTTCGGCTGTCAGGAGTCAAGGTTGGATGGCAAGACGTTGCGCAAATGCGTTTCTTGAATGGCGCCCCAGGTACGGGCGAATGCGTCCACCCTTTCGGACGCCAGACGCCTCCTACCTGAATGTGCTGACTATGCAGGATTCGTCGGCTCCGGCTCCGGAGGAGTCGCTTCCGGCGGAGTTTCGTCGCCGGCCTCCTCGCGCGGCACGCCCACGGCGGCGGCCAGCGCGTCGCCCTCGTCGAGCGACATGATCCGTACGCCTTGCGTGTTGCGGCCGATCACGCTGATTTCGCCGGCTACGAGTCGCTGAATCTTGCCGCGGGCCGTCATCATCAACAACTCGTCGTCATCCCGCACGCCGACGATGCTCACCACCGGTCCATTGCGCTCGGTGGTCTTGATATCGCGCACGCCCTTGCCGCCGCGGCGCTGAGTGCGGTAACGCTGCGAGGAACCGCCCGCTTCTTCGGCGCCCTCTTCCGTTTCGGCTTCTTCGGGCGTCTCGGCAACGGGTTCTTCCGCGGCTTCTTCCACAGTTTCTTCGCCTTCCGCCAGGCCTGCTTCGCCGCCCGCCAGTTCAGTACTGTTGGGGCCGAAAAAGGTCCGTTTTCCGTAGCCGTTCTGGCAAACGGTCAGCAGCGTGGCGTCGGGTTCGGCCACCAACATGCCCACCAGCGAGTCGCCGGATGTGAGGTTGATGCCCTTCACGCCGCTGGTGTTGCGGCCCATCGGCCGGGCGTCCGATTCGGGGAAACGGATGGCCATGCCGCGCGCGGTGGAGAGCACGATCTCATCGCCCGGCTTGGTGATGGCGATGTCGACCAGCTCGTCATTCTCCTTGAGCTTGATGGCGATGATGCCGTTGCGCTGCGGCCGGCTGTATTGCGAGAGCGGAGTCTTTTTGACCAGCCCGCGGCGCGTGGCCATCATCAGGCAATGGTCGGGCAGCGAGAAATCCCGCACGGCGCGGCAGTCGGCAATCTGTTCGCCTTCGGCCAGGTTGAGCAGGTTGACGATGGCGCGGCCGCGGCTTTCGCGGCTGAGCTGCGGCAGATCATAGACCTTCTGCCAGTAGACCTTGCCGCGGTTCGTGAAGAACAGCAGGTAGTCGTGCGTACTGGCCGCAAACAGGTGGCTGATCGGGTCTTCTTCTTCGGTCTTGGCGCCCTTGAGTCCCTTTCCGCCGCGGCGCTGGGCCCGATAGGTGCTGGCCGGAGTGCGCTTGATGTAGCCTTGATGGCTGATCGTGACCACCATGTTCTCTTCGGTGATCAGATCGCCCAGGTCGATCGTGCCCAGCTCTTCGCCG
>DASZUP010000377.1:0-6977 GCA_035547635.1 Pirellulales bacterium | reverse complement strand
ACTCGAGCAGCAGGAAACAAAGACCGCGATGGTCTCCTTCGCGGTCTTTGTTTCCTGCTGCTCGAGTTGCCGAGTGTCTGTAAAGGCTGCGCGCCGGCAATCGCTCGTTTTTCCGTATGCCCGTTCGTCATCGCGCCATTGCCGGGTCGCTGTTAGGAACCGCCGTTGGCGATGCGCTGGGCTTGCCGTACGAGGGCCTCTCGCGACGCCGCGCAAAGCGCTTGCTTGGGCCGCCGACGCGTTACCGGCTGCTGCCGGGTTGGGGCATGGCGTCTGACGATACGGAGCACGCCTGCATGACATTGCAGGCTCTGATCGTCGCCGGCGACGATGTGGACGAGTTTGCTAGGCAATTGGCTCGCCGCTTACGGCTGTGGCTGCTCGGCGCTCCGGCGGGCATTGGCCTGGCGACGCTGAAGGCAACCCTCAAGCTGTGGGCGGGCGTTCCGCCGTCGCGGAGCGGAGTATTCTCCGCAGGCAACGGACCAGCGATGCGCGCCGCCGTGCTGGGCGCGGCAATCGAAGAACTGGAGACGCTTGCTCGCTTCGTTCGAGCGTCGACGCGCGTTACGCATACGGATCCTAAGGCGGAGTACGGCGCACTGGCCATCGCCCGGGCGGCCCGTTGGGCGTGCAACGAAACGCCCGTTTCTGCAAGGCAGTTTACCGACGAAGTACGCGGCCAGATCCCGGCCGGCGCCGCCGGGGACGAATTCATCGCGCTGCTGCATCGAATGACCGAGAGTCTCGATCGCGGCGAATCAACGGTCGAATTCGCCGACGCGCTCGGCCTGGCGCGAGGCGTGAGCGGTTATATCTATCACACGGCGCCCGTGGCGCTGCACGCCTGGTTGAGTCATCCTCGCGAGCTTCGCGAAGCCGTTGAAGAAATCGTCTCCTGCGGCGGCGACGTCGACTCGACGGCCGCCGTCGTTGGCGGCATCATCGGCTGCAGCGTGGGGCGGGAAGGCATACCCGCCGAATGGCTCGCGCGCCTGGCCGAATGGCCGTGCACCGTCCGTTGGATGGAAGAGCTCTCCCAGCGCACGTACGAGGCGCGAATCAGCCGCGCGCCGGCGGAGCCGCCGCGGCTGCCCTGGTGGGGCGTCGTGCCCCGCAACGCCGCCTTCGCTGCCATTGTACTGGCCCACGGCTTTCGCCGCTTGCTGCCGCCGTACTAAGAGCCTATCCGAAAACCGGCCATGGCCCCAAAAGGGTGCCATGCTTTCACGCTTGCGTAGCAAGCGGGTAAGCATGCGCTTGGCGGTATTTCAGCATGCCTACGCTGGCTGGCGCCAGCGAAGGCATGGCACCCAGCCGGTTTTCGGATAGGCTCTAAGCGGGCAATCGCCGAGCGCCGCCGATGCAGGAGCAGGCGCTCACGCTTTCTGCAAACCCCGTTTGCCATCTTCGATGACGAACGATGCGCGAGTGGCGATCGGCGAGCCGGGCCGGGTGACGTATTCGACCACGCGGTAGTCGGCGCGGCAAACCGCCGGCGTCAGTTCGCAGGCGACGTAGCCACGCTGCGTGTTGTGGAACTTGACGAATGGGTTCTCGCCGAGCATGTCGGCCAGGTACTTGGGCGCATCGGTTCCGTCGCCGCCGGACGTGATCGACGTGCCGACGAACTCCGAGGCCACGACCTGCGAATCGAGATCGTCAAAATCGGCGATCAAGTCGTTGGCCCAGTTGCTATGGATATCGCCGGTCAGCACCAGCGGATTGGAAACGCCGCAGTCGTGAATCGACTTCAGCAGCCGGCGGCGGCAGACTTCGTAGCCCGGCCACTGGTCCATGCTATAGGCCGTCTTGTCGCCCGGCCCGCGGTCGACGCGAGCCATCATCACCTGCTGCGCCAGCACGTTCCAGCGGCCGGCCGAGTCAGTCAGTCCGCCGACGAGCCATTGCTCTTGCCGGTCGCCGAGCAGCGTGGCCTGCGGGTCGTAGACGGCTTCGCACGGCTCTTTGCGACCGTCGCCGCAAGGCTGATCGGTGCGATATTGCCGCGTATCCAGCACGAAGAATTCCGCCCGCCGTCCGAACGGAACGCGGCGGTAGATCGGCATCTCCGGTCCGTGCGGCAGCGAAGTGCGCCGCAACGGCATGTGTTCGTAATAGACCTGATACGCCCGGGCTCGTCGCAGCAAGAACTCTTCCGGCGCCACGTCAGGCTGTTCGGAAACGTCATTGGCATAGTTGTTGTCGAACTCGTGATCGTCCCAGGCCACGAGCCAGGGGAACTGCTGATGCGCGGCCTGCAACGCCGCGTCGGACTTATACAGGGCGTGCCGGTTGCGATAATCTTCGACCGAGTCGATTTCCGGGCTGTTGTGCTTGCGGACCTTCTTCTCGCTCGCTTTGCCTTCATAGATGTAATCGCCCAGGTGGACGACAAAGTCCAACTCTTCGTCGCACATGTGTTCATACGCGGTGAAGTGCCCGTACTCGTAATGCTGGCAGGAGGCGAAGGCGAACCGCAAACGGTCGGCCAGCGCGTCGGCCGCAGGGAACGTGCGCGAACGGCCGACGGGGCTGATCTCTCCGCCGGCGCGGAACTGATAGAAGTACCAGCGATCGGGCCGCAAGCCCGCCACTTCCACGTGTACGGAGTGGCCCCAGTCGGGCGTGGCCACGGTCTTGCCGCTGCGCACCACTTTGGTCATCTGCTCGTCTTCTGCGACCTGCCAGTCGACCTCGACGGCCTCGGGCGGCATGCCGCCGCCTTCCAGCGGTTTGGGCGCCAGCCGGGTCCAGATCACGAATCCGTCGGGCGCCGGATCGCCTGCCGCTACGCCGAGCGAGAATGGATACGCCCCGAAGCCGACGTGCCTGCGAACGAAGCCTTCGGCGCGCGACGCCCAGACCGACGCCGCAGCCAGCGAACCGGTGGTCAACAGGAACGAGCGGCGATTGATCGCCGATCGGGAAGAAAACGCAGTGGCGGGCCAAAACATGCCAAAACTCCGGTGCGACTCGCGGGCGGTCTAGTTCGAGGTCAAGTCGAAATTATACTCGGTTTGCTCGGGGGTGACATTCGCCGTCAATTCCGAGTCTCGGTTGTAACGCGGCGGCACGCGTTCCGCGGCGGCGGCCGGCGCCGCGCCTTCCTCGGGCGTCGCTTCGGCCTCTTCGCCGATCACCGCCGACGTGCTGATGCGCACCACTTTCTGGCCCGGCGTCACGCCGGGCTGAACCGAATCAAACTGCAAGGCATACCGGCCTTCCGCGTCGGTTGTGGCGAACGAAAACTGCTTGTCGGGCGTTTCGAAAACCACGGTCGCTCCGGACAGAGGCTGTTGATCCAGCGTCACCACGCCGTAGGCCGGCACCAGCTTCGCCGCGCTGTAATCCATGTGCGGCGCCTTATAGCAACCCGCGACCGTCGATACGACGAGCAATGCGGCGAACTTCATAAACGACTTGGACATCTCGAGAGATTTCTCCATGAATTCAAACAGACAATCGGTTGGAAAACGTCAAGCAGCCGCGGGCGATGTCGCGGCCGCCGCAGCTTGCTCAGAAATCTCCCACCGATTCCTTACCGTTGCGCGAGCCGAGCGCCTGGTAAACCAGCAGGTTGATGCTCTCCGGCAGGAAACGCACGGAACCGTCGGCCAGGCAGAAATTGGCGCCCGC
The DNA here is from genome assembly GCA_035547635.1 of Pirellulales bacterium. Classification (GTDB taxonomy): domain Bacteria; phylum Planctomycetota; class Planctomycetia; order Pirellulales; family JAICIG01; genus JAICIG01. The sequence continues at coordinate 3,338 of DASZUP010000377.1, read as the reverse complement.
CGGGTGGTAGCTGCCGAACGACATCTCCATGATGGTGCCGGGTACGAGCGGGTCGAGCCGGGAGTTGATCTTGGGGCCGGTCGAGCCGAGTCCTTCGCTGTACTCGGTGCCGCCCTTTCCGCCGGGAACCCAGCCGCCCGTCTGCGGCGAACCAAAGTACCAATAGTCCATTTGCTGACCGTCTTTGGAGTACGTGTCGGTGTACGACTCGCCGATCAGAATCGTATTGCTCGTGCCGTCGATCACGTCGGCCATGCGAACCGCGCTGCAGCCGTAGAACATGCCGTTCAACGGAACCTGCTCCAACGCCATGGCGCCGGCGGGCGCGCTGGCGGGAATGGTGCTTGCGTCGTCCGAGTAGATGTTCGAACCGGCGCAGGCCCGGTAGCTCGTCGGAACTCGCCCGGTAATGCCGTTATTGGTGATGTGCTGTTCGATGATCAAGCTGGGGCAGCGAAACACCGGAATCAAGGTTCCGCAGGCGATGGTATTGGCCGAACCGGAATCCCAGTTGCCCGGTCCCGATTCGGTGAACAGCAGCGTGCTGTAGAGATTCTGTTGCTCGAGTTGCGGCAGGATCATTGCTTGCCAGAGCGTTTCGTGATCGTCAAAGCCATAGGGGAACTTGCCGAACAGGTCGTGGTAGTTGTGCATCGCCAGCCCGAGGTTCTTCAGGTTATTGGTGCACTGCGAGCGGCGGGCCGCTTCGCGCGCGGCTTGCACGGCCGGCAGCAGCAACGCGATCAAAATGCCAATGATGGCGATCACCACCAGCAGTTCCACCAGCGTAAATGCGCGGCGGCGTTGAGTAACGAATTCCCTCTTCATCTGCACTATCTCCTGCAACACAAGGACTGGAGTACTGTCTGCCGCGGTGCAGCCGATCTACGTCGGATCGACGAAACGGAAGCCGCCAACTTTGGCGTTATGCCCCGCGCTGGTAGATCTTGATTCACCGAGCGACAGACGCCCCGCAAAAGAATACTTTCGCGATGCAACTTAAGTGGGAATTGTTTGCATACGGTAAGCGTCAGATGAATAGTCTGTTATCTGCGCGCCACTTAGCTAAAGTTCCCCATCCATGGGCCGTGAGCGCACAGCCAGTCAAGGGAGGAGGGGGGAGGTCAACCCCGCACGCGACTGGAAACGCGAAACGACGGAAGTCCGCCGACGGTAACTGCGGCGCAGGTTGTCAAGGCGCGGATCGAGAGGCCGTTACCGGTCGGCGTTGTTTGCAGCCATTCGCGCCAGCGGCGACGGGCCGCGACCAACTCAGCGTCGCCATTGCGCGATAGCGGTCCGCACTATTTCAGCGTCAGCCGCGGCTCGATCCATACGGCTTTGGCCCCGGCGTTGCTCTTGGGACAAAGCACGCGGAGCTCCAGGTTAATGACTTTGCCGACGCCGACTTCGCAATGGACGACCTGCTCCGGGCGCGCAATGAGCGGCGACGTCCACAGCACGGCGCCGTCGCCGAGCAGGACGAAAGTCAGCGGGGAAGAGGGGGCGTTATACGGGAATGGATTCACGCCGACGTCGGCGGTGAACAGTTTGGCCTTCTTGTCGAGCGAGTAGACGGCGCGGGCCATGCCTTCGCGCGGCGGTTGCATCATCAGGCCCTTAGGGGACGGCTGGCCGTTGACCTTGAGCTCGTTGCCCGCGTCGTCGTGACCTTTCTCCAGGCGGTTCGTGTCCGTGCTGAAGCTGGCTTCCGTCATGTCTGCCAGGTACATCACGTTCGCGGCGTCGTCGCCGCCTTCGGCTTCGGCTGCTTGGATGCGCTGTTCCGCCACTTCCCGCTCCAAGGCGGGCAGAAACGGCAGCGCGCGGCGATACCATTCCCCGGCGCGTTTGAACAACGCCGTCTTACCGGCTCCGCGTTCCAGGCGTCCGAGTTCCCACCATCCGTCGGCCAGCTCCTTCTGAGCGGCGCCTGACGTAGGTTGCTGGAGATCTCGCTGGGCGAGCGAACGATAGGCTTCATCGGAGCCGCGGGCCAAGAGCGGCAACGCGCGGCTCCATTGCTGCTTTGTCAGCAGATAGAACTTGCCGACCTCCGCGTTCGCCTCGGCATCGTCGGCGTCCGCCTCCAAGCGGGCCAGGTTATCTCCGAGCGCGGCGTAGAGTTTGGCAAACCGTTCGATCTCGCGCTTCTTGTCGGCGATCTCTTTGGTCAGGCGAGAGTCCTTGAAGGGGCGCGCCGCCGATTGCGCTACGACGGCCGCTTTGGAAGCGACCGGATAGGCGTCTGCTTCGATCGACTGATCGATCAGCTCGCCCGCCGCCTTGATCACCTCTTGTTTGAGCTGCGGCGAATTCGCCATGCGGTTGGCTTTGGTCAGGGCCTCGAGTTTCAAGGTATTGGCGTCGACCTTGAACCAGTTTGCCAGTTCTTCGAGAGCCTCCATGGCGGCGGCGGCATGCCCGCCTTCAACAGCCGCCTCGCTGGCCATCGTCAGCAACACGAACCGCGCGGCCGGATCGTTCTGCGTCGCCAAAGCCCGCTGCTGCAGCGATTGGGCCAAGGCCTTCTTCTGATCCGGCAGTTTGGCTTGGGCCAGCTCTTCTCCGAACAATTCCCGAACTTGTCGTTCCGCCTTGGACAAGTCTTTCTTCGCGGGAGGTTCCGGCTTGATCTCCGGTCCGTTGAGCAAGCCGGCCAATGTGCGATGGTCGTCCGTCGGCGCCATTTTCGCAGACGAAGTTTCCGCCGGCGCTTCCGGCGGCTGGGGCTGACGAATCGGTCCCGCGATCTTGTCGGGATCGGAGATGACCGTCAGTTCCAACTTGTCAATGGCGAGCCGTGCGTGGGGCGAGCCGACCAACTCCAGGCGGTCGGGGACAAGGGGCCCGAATTCCGCCGGCCACGAGAGGCGGTTGAAGTCGCCTTGGAAATTGATGAGGACTTCGCCGTCGCACTTGACGCGAATGCCGGACGGGGCGACTTCGTAAATCAGGGTATTCGGCTTTTCGTTGCTCAATGACTGGCCGAGTCGCGTGGTCGCGTTGTTTTCCGCGCTCTGGCCGTCGAGCAAGTGCAGACCGCTGGCGGCGCCGCGCCAGCCATCGACGACGGCCGCCGCTTTGAACTGACCTGCGACCAGCCCGACAGCGAAAGCATCGTCCCCTTGCAGACGCTCGACGACGACCGTCAGAACGTATTCGGGGGGCAGCCGGAAAGGAATTGCGAGTCGCGGGGCGAATTCTTCCGGCGAAAGCAGCCGTCCTTGCTCCAGACGCCAGGCGCCTTTGATGGAGTCGCGCTGGGGGTCGATTAACCGCAGCAGGTTGATGCGCGGCGCTCGCCTGGATGCAGATGCTTGCGAGCGCTGCGACAT
>DASZUP010000376.1:0-17369 GCA_035547635.1 Pirellulales bacterium | reverse complement strand
AACTGGTCGAGAAGAGCCGCGAGATGAACCTGACGATCACGCCCGACGGCCCGCAAGGGCCGCGGCGCGTGCTGGCGCAGGGGCCGATCTATCTGGCCTCCAAGCTCGGCTTGCCGCTGGTGCTGCTGGGGATGGGTTACGATCGTCCGTGGCGGGCCCGCAGTTGGGACCGCTTTGCCGTGCCGCGCCCTTTTTCGCGAGCTCGAGCAGTGGTCAGTCCAGAGATTCATCTGCCGCGCGATTTAGATCGCGACGGGGTGGAACATTACCGCCGCGAGGTCGAGCAGCTTTTGAACCGGCTGACGTTGGAGGCCGAGGCCTGGGCCGAATCGGGCGGACACAAGCTGAGCGAGCAGCCGGTCCGCCGCGAGCATCCCAAGCCGCGCGCCTTGCGGCGAACCGAGCAGCCGCCGAGCGAAGCGGGTCAGCAACCCCCCGCGGGACTGCGTCTGGTCGGTTGAAGCGCGGCAGGCGTTCACTTGGGTTCGGCGCCGCAAACTCTGTTTTTCTGGGCGTTTCTCTCATTTCCGGCGCACAAAACAGTAGTCCTCGCTAACAAAACGATTACAATACATGGCTTGCGGCGCCGTCTTCCTACCCGCCTTGGCGCCGCGCGGCGAAGACTGCTAGGAGAATTCCCCTGAAGCGACATCCCTTCCAACTCGGATTCGCCGCCGTGGTCGCGCTGGTGCTGCTGCGCGTGACGATCGGCTGGCATTTTCTGTTTCAAGGCGTGGCCAAGCTGGAAGACCCGAACTTCTCTTCGGCCGGCTTTCTAGGACAGGCGAAAGGCCCGCTGGGCGACCGTTTCCGCGAGCTGCTTGACGATTGGGACGGGCGGAAATCGCTGGATCCCGAGAACCAAAAGGAGTTTTCGGCCCGGATCGACAAGTACCTGGAAGCCTTTGAGAACCACTACAAAGTCAGTGCGGAGCAATTGGAGGCGGCCAAAAAGGCGGCCGCCGCCCGCAAGGTGCAAGTCAAAGATTACCTGGCAGAAAACGAGCAGGACATTAAGACGTACCTGCATGATCTGGACCGGCTCGATAAGGCCAAGCAGTCTCCTTCACGCGATACCCCGTTTCAGCAGAAACGCAACTGGGACGCGCAGACCAGGCTGAAGGGCGAGGCCGACGGCTGGCTGGCCGAGCTCGACCGGATCTTCACCGAGTTCCAAAGCGACCTGGACTCGGTGCTGGACGACGACCAGCGCGTTCGCGGCGCGCCGCCGAAGGCGGAGACCCAACTGGACCAGATCGACAAGGTGGTCTCGTACGGAGTGACCGCCATCGGGTTGTGCTTGATGGTCGGCTTGTTTACGCGGTTAGCGAGCTTTGCCGGGGTGCTGTTTCTGTTGTCGATCGTGCTGGCTCAGCCCGACTGGCCGGGGCTTTACCCGCGGCCTCATCCGGCGGTCGGACACTCGTTGTTCGTGAATAAAGAGTTTGTGGAAATGATGGCCATGCTCGTGTTGGCGACCACGCACGTGGGACGCTGGGGCGGGCTGGATTTCTTTATACATCACCTGATTGTGCGGCCATTGTTCGGCCGGAGGGAAGCGACATGATGGCTTTGACTGCCGAAGAAAAAGAAGTCGGCAAATCGAACTTCTACTCCGCCATCGGCGACAAGCTGACGCGACGCGAGTTTCTGGAAGCCGGCCTGGCCGCGGGCGTCGTCTCCGGCGCCGGACTCGGTGCGTTCTATTTCGGCTACGGCAAGATGACGGGCGATCCGGTCCGCATCGGCGTGATCGGCACCGGCGACGAAGGCAGCGTGTTGCTCGGCGCCCATACGCCCAGCTACCTGAACGTGGTGGCCATCGCCGACATCCGCCCGTACAACATTCACCGCGCGTTTCACGGCGACCCGAAGGCCCTCGGCCCTCGTCCCGGGTTGATGAGCAAGTACGGCTGGAAGACCGAAGACGAAGCTCGCAAGCACGTCAAGGTTTACAACCAGGACTATCACGATCTGCTCAAGGATCCGGCCGTCGAAGCGGTGGTGATCGCCTTGCCGCTGCACCTGCACGACGTGGTGGCGATTGAGGCCATGCAGGCCGGCAAGCACGTGCTGACCGAAAAGCTGATGGGCTACAGCGTCGGCCGCGCCAAGAGCATGGCCCGCGTGGCCAATCAAACGAAGAAGCATCTGGCCACCGGCCACCAGCGGCATTACAGCGTGCTCTACGACAACGCCGTCGACATGATCAAACGCGGGCTGCTGGGCGACTTGCACTCGATCCGCGCCCAGTGGCACCGCACCAAGGACAGTTGGTATGCCAAGCTGCCCGATGCTGCGCTGGAAAAAGACCTGGAGTCGATGCGGAACAAACTGGTCGACGCCGAGAAGAAGAAAGACAACGCCCGCATCGAGGCGGTGAGCCGGGAAATCCGCGATCTCGAATATCGCTTGATGGACAAGGACAAGGTCGATGCGGAGAAGTACGGCTACCAGGGCAAGACCATCACCCAGGGCTCGCTGAGCTATGAATGCTCGCCGCTGGAAGAGTTGATTCGCTGGCGGTTGTGGCAGCGGACGGGCGGCGGCTTGATGGCCGAGCTCGGCAGCCACCAGCTCGACGCCGCGGGCATCTTCTGCTCGGCCCTGCGCGACGACGGCAAGAAGGCCAGGCCGCTCACGGTTTCGGCCGTCGGCGGCCGGCATGTCTACCCGCTGGATCGCGAGTGCGACGACCACGTCTACTGCATGTTCGAGTTCCCGGGCCCCAACTACGCCGAAGATCCGAACAAGAAGATCGTCGTCACCTACTCATCGATCAACGGCAACGGCTTTGGCGGTTACGGCGAAGTAGTGATGGGCACCGAAGGCACGCTGGTGCTGGAGAACGAAAAGGAAGTGCTGCTGTACCCGAACTCCGGCACGTCGACGCACGTCAAGGTTGCGGCCAACAAGAAGGGCGCGGCCGTTCTGAACACCAGCGAGAGCGGCGCGGCCCCTGCGGCGGCGGTGGCCAAGAAGGCGATTGAGTCCGGCCCGATCAGCCGCGGCTACACGGAAGAGATGGAGCACTTCGCCTGGTGCATCCGCAACTTCGACTTCGAGCACAACAAACCGAAGTGCCATCCGGAGGTCGCCCTGGCCGACGCGGTCATCGCCTTGACCACCAACCTGGCCATGCAGCGTCGATCGCTGATCGAGTTCAAGGACGAGTGGTTCGACATCGACAGCGACGAAACGCCCGAAGGCGAAAAGCCCGAAATGTCGGTCTGACGCCGAAAGGCGTCAGGAAGGCGAGAGCGGCGAGTTGCCTGGCGGCTGAGCTTGGGCGAGACCCCAGAGTGAGCGCAGTCTAGGGCGCAGGCAAAGCGAAGCGCGCCTCAGCTCAACCGCCAGGCCCGGCCGTCTTGCTGCAGCAATTCCTCGGCGCCTTTGGGGCCCCAGGTTCCGGCGGCGTAGTTGGGGAACTTGCGGGCCGGCAGCGTGCCCCAGACGTCGAGAATCGGTTGCATGATGCTCCAGCCGGCTTCGACGAAGTCGGCCCGCAGAAACAGCGTCGGGTCGCCTTGCATGCAGCCGTACAGCAGCGTTTCGTAGCCGGTGATCGGCGTGCCGCCGAAGTGGTCCTCGTAGCGGAAGTCCATGCTCACGGAGCGGGTCTGAATGCCCACGCCCGGCACCTTGGCTTCGAACTTGAGCGAAATGCCTTCGTCCGGCTGGATGTGCAAGACCAGCATGTTGGCGCTGAGATCCGTGACCGGCGTGTCGCGGAACAGCATGAACGGCACGTGCTTGAACTGGATGGCGACCTCGGTCACGCGCTCGGGCATGCACTTGCCGGTGCGGATATAAAACGGCACGTCGGCCCAGCGCCAGTTGTCAATCATCAACTTCATCGCCACGAACGTCTCGGTGCACGAGTCGCGCGCCACGTTGGGCGACTGGCGATAGCCTTCGACTTGCTCGCCGTCGACCTTGCCGGGGCCGTACTGTCCGCGCACGGCCTGCGTCAGTACGTCGCCTTCGTCAAGCGGATGCACGGCGCGCAGCAGCTTGGTCTTTTCGTCGCGCACGACTTCCGCGTCGAACGAGGTGGGAGATTCCATGCCGATCAGCGCCAGCAACTGGCAGATGTGGTTGGGCGCCATATCGCGCAGGGCGCCGGCCTTGTCGTAATAGCCGCCGCGATGCTCGACGCCGACCGTCTCCGCCACGGTGATCTGCACGTGGTCGATGTATTGCCGGTTCCAGATCGGCTCGAACAATCCGTTGGCAAAGCGAAACACCAGAATGTTCTGAACGGTCTCTTTGCCCAGGTAATGGTCAATGCGGTAGATCTGATCCTCTCGCAGCAGCTTCTGCAGCTCTGCGTTGAGCGCGCGGGCCGAATCGAGATCGCGGCCGAACGGCTTTTCGATGATCACGCGCCGCCAGCGCTCGCCCCCGTCCGCTCCGTCGGAGTGTTCGCTGCCGTCATCGGTCAAACCCGCCGCGGCCAGTTGCGCGACGATCTTGGCAAAGAACGTCGGCGGCGTGGCCAGGTAGAACAGGTAATTGCTTTGCGTGCCGCAATCGCGGTCGACCTGTTCCAGTTGCTCCTTGAGTTTGGCGTAGGCCTGGGGATCTTCAAAGCCGCCTTGCACGTAGAACAGCCGCTTGCCGAACTTTTCGTCCCAGACTTGCGGGTCGACCGCGCTGCCGCCGAACTGCTTGATGTCTCGCGACAGGTTGCTGCGGAACTTCTCGGTGTCGAGGTCGTCGATGGCGAAGCCGACGACGGCGAAATTCTCGGGCAGCAGTTTGCTGATTGCGATATTGTAGAGCGCCGGCACCAGCTTCCGCTTGGTCAAGTCGCCGCTGGCGCCGAAGATTACCATCACGCAAGGATGCGGCGGTGGATAAGCGGACGTATTGAGCATCGGTTTTTCGCTGGGCATGGCGAGCTTGAAATCCTAGAGGTTGCCGGTGACAAAGGACCAGGACGCAGTCGATAGACCGCCGGCGCGCAAACGCCGCCGCTCTTCAGCCACGCAAGAGTCGAGAACTGCCGGAATTGTGGTGAAATCGGCCCGGTTACGCAAGCGATCCTCTCCTCAATCTGCCGGGAAAAGCTATATTCTTGACGGTGCGCGCCGAGCGCATTTCGAAAACTTTTGAACCTCTTGCTGCCAGCGAGGCCAGCCATGCGAATCGCCGTCGGAGCCGACCATGCCGGGTTTGAGTTGAAAGAAAAATTGCTCGACTTTGTGCGCGAATCCGGACACGAGGCGATCGATCTCGGCACGCACAGCACGGAGTCCGTCGATTACCCCGACTACGCCAAAGCCGTCGGGCTGGCCGTGCGCGAAGGACGCGCCGACCGCGGGCTGCTATTGTGCGGCAGCGGCGTCGGCGCCTCGGTGGCAATCAATAAAATCCCGGGCATCCGTGCGGGCTTGTGTCACGATACGTATTCGGCCCATCAAGGGGTGGAGCACGACGATATGAACGTGCTGACGCTTGGCTCGCGCGTGATTGGCATCGAGCTGGCAAAGGAACTGGTCGGCGCGTTCCTGCACGCCAGCTTCACCAATGAAGAACGCCATTGTCGGCGGTTGGCAAAGGTAAAAGCCATGGAGGGGGAAAAATGGTAGCTCGCCCGCAGATCCGCATCGTCGCCAACCGTGAAGCACTGGCGCAAGCGGGGGCCGAGGAATTCGCCCATTGCGCCGAGCAGGCCATCGCCGAACACGGTTCGTTTGCGGTGGCGCTGTCAGGCGGCTCCACGCCGAAGGACCTGTACGCCCGGCTGGCGAGCGAGCAGCACCCGTTCCGCCGGCAGATCGCCTGGGACAAGATCCACTTCTTCTGGGGCGACGAACGGCACGTGCCCCCCGACGATGCGCAGAGCAATTATCGCATGACCAACGAGGCCATGCTTTCCAAACTGCCTGTGCCGGCGGAGAACGTGTACCGCGTGCCTGCGGAAATGGCCGACGCTGCGCAGGCGGCCGCCGCCTACCAGCAAACGCTGCGGAAATACTTTCGGCTGGGTGAAGGCGAGTTGCCGCGTTTCGATCTGGTGCTGCTGGGCCTGGGCCCCGAGGGGCACACGGCCTCGCTGTTTCCGGACAACACGGTTCCGCGCGAGGGGGGCCAACTGGTCGCCGCCCCCTGGGTGGAGAAGTTCAATACGTTCCGCATCACGCTCACCCCGGCCGTGTTGAACCACGCGGTTCAGGTCGCCTTTCTGGCAAGCGGCGAAGAAAAGGCGCAGATCGTCGCCGACGTGATCGAAGGCCCGGTCCAGCCGGACCTGCTGCCCGCGCAGCTCATTCGCCCGGAGCGCGTCCCGGTCCTTTGGCTGCTCGACGCAGGGGCGGCAGGCAAGCTAAAAGACGCAAGCTGAGGGCCAAAAGTAGGCTGTGGAGAAGAGCGTCTGTTTGGCGGCTCGATGCACTGACTCCGCCGCGGCGTCGCGCAATCGCGCCGCCGATTTCTGAAAATAGGCCAAGAGTTCCGGCGCCGGGCGGCCGATTTGAAATGCGCCGGCGGCAGAGCGATCTTGGCCCAAGTCCGGGAATCTGTTACCGTTCGGCCCGAATACGCCGTTGCGCGCGACGGCGGGTTTCTTCTTCTGTTCCCGCGCCTCGGAACTTTCAAGGATGAACAACTTCGGCAGGGCGCTGCGCCTGGCCCTCAAGCACCGGTTCCTGTTCGTGTCGTCGATCGTCTGTGCGGTGATCGTCGCGGCGTTCTGGGGCGGAAACATCGGGGCCGTATATCCTTTGGTGGAAGTCACCACCAAGGGCCGCTCGCTGCAAGCTTGGGCCAAGCAAGGGCGCGAGGAATCGCAGCAGCGCGCAACGGAGCTGGAGCGACGTCTGGCCCAGTGGGACCGCCAGCACGGCCCGCAGGCGGACAATGCCGCTCAGAAAGAGCGAGATCGGCTGCTTTCCGAGCTGGCGATCCAGCAGAAGAACATCCGCGAGTACAACTGGCTCAGCAAATACGTCATTGACCCGTTCCTGCCGGACGATCCGTTCCTGACCCTGGTGCTGGTGGTCGGCTTGCTGCTGGCCGGCACCGTGATCAAGAGCCTGTTCTTCGTAGCGCACCAGATCCTGATCGGCAACCTGTCGCAACTGGTAATCTTTCGGCTGCGCAAAGAGTTCTACCGCCGCACGCTGCGGATGGACGTCGCCACGTTTGGCGAAGAGGGCACCAGCGAACTGATGAGCCGGTTCACCTACGACATGGAGAGCCTGTCGACCGGCATCAGCGACTTCTTCGGCAAGCTGGTCCGCGAGCCGATGAAGATGGCGGCCTGCTTGATTGGAGCGGCCTGGGTCTGCTGGCCGCTGCTGGCCTTGTCGTTATTGCTGGCGCCGGTGGCGGCGTTCTTGATTCGCTCGGTGGCGCGCAGCCTGAAAAAGGCCAACCGCCGGGCGATGGAGGAAATGTCGCAGATCTACAACATCCTGGAAGAGACGTTCCAGGGCATCAAGGCCGTCAAAGCCTTCACCATGGAACGCAGCGAGCGCTGGCGATTCCACAAGGTGAGCAAGAAGTACTTGCGCAAGGCCTTCCGCATTGCCCGTTACGACTCGTTGACGCGGCCGATGACCGAAGTCATGGGCATTGCCACGGTCTGCGTGGCGCTGCTGGCCGGCGCCTACCTGGTGTTGAACAAGAAGACCGAGCTGTTCGGCATTCCGATGTGCAAGCAGCCGCTCAGTTTCGAGGCGCTGCTGCTGTTCTACGGCCTGCTGGCCGGCGTCAGCGATCCGGCGCGGAAGCTCTCTGAAGTGTTCAGCCGCATCCAGCGCGCGGCGGCGGCCAGCGATCGGATTTTTCAACTGCTGGACCGCACGCCGCAGATCGTCGATCCGCCCCGCGCCCGACCGCTGGCGCGGCACCGGCGCGAGCTGTCCTTCGAGGGGATCCATTTCCATTATCATCCCAGCCAGCCCGTGTTGCTCGATGTCAATTTGCGCGTCGCCTTTGGCGAAACGATTGCTATCGTCGGGCCCAACGGCTGCGGCAAGAGCAGCCTGGCCAACCTGATCCCCCGCTTTTTTGATCCGGTGCAAGGCTGCGTGCGGTTGGACGGGGTCGACATTCGCGAGGCGCGGCTGCGGGATCTGCGCAGCCAGATCGGCCTGGTCACGCAAGAGACGCTGCTGTTCGACGACACGGTCTACGAAAACATCCGCTACGGCTGCCCCCACGCCACCCGCGAAGAGGTGATTCGGGCGGCCCAGCAGGCGCACGCCCACCGCTTCATCGAGGAGCGTTTGGAACACGGCTACGACACCGAGGTGGGCTCTCGCGGCAATCTGCTTTCGGGCGGGCAGCGACAGCGAATCTCGCTGGCACGGGCGATCCTGCGAGACCCCCCCGTTCTGATCCTGGACGAAGCCACCAGCCAGGTCGACTTGGAAAGCGAACAGCTCATACACCAGGTGCTCGAGCAGTTCACCCGCCGCCGCACGACCGTGATCATTACCCACCGAATGGCGACGTTGGCTCTGGCCGACCGGATCGTCGTGATGGAGGGGGGCCGGATCCTGGACGTCGGAACCCACGACGAGCTCGTCCGCCGCTGCGCCCTCTACAGCCGGCTCTACGAGATTCAATTTCGCGAAATTGCTTAGTCTGCCATCCCTCTGGCACGCTGTTTGCTAAATACACGTGCGGCGACCTGAACAATCGCCAAATTCTCGCGGCAGAGAACGAGGCCCGGAACAGAGAAGAGCGACTGGTCCGGGGCCGGCGAGAAGAAGAGGCACTTGCAACACTCCGGTGCGAAAATGCTGGGAAAAGTCCTAAAACGGCAGCGTGCGGAACACGAGAAGCCGGCTTCCCGGCGGGGCATAGCTCCTTCGGCAGCAACTGTCGCCCGGCGAGTTGGGGGCCTATCAAGCTGATAGGCTCCCAACTCGACTGTTGCATTCTGCTGTATCATTTTGCAACAAATGCAGCAAAATGATACATATCCCAGGCCGAACGACTTCTGGCATCAAGCTCGCGGGTTTGCCAGGAATCCCTCTGGCGGCTAATAAAACCCCCTCTTATAGATAGATTTTCTATCGAGCGTCTGTGCCGTAGCTCACCGGCTAACGTGCGCAAACGATAGGCCGAAATTTCAGGCCTCCGGCGGCATCCCGGGGAATCCTCTTTTCGTGCGGCCTTCGATCGCTGCGACTTGTTCCGCCAGGCGGGATAAGTTGCGTCGCTATTTGCCGCATGGTACCAATGGTCCGGTCGCCATCGGCTGAAGATACGCTGACTGGCAAGCTTCTACGCCCCGCCGTCACCGTAGACTTCTTCCGGGGCGAGCAGCGCCACCATCTAAACTTTCTCCTGGAATATTGAGTTATGCCGCTACGCAACCACAACCGCAGATTCGCTTTCTGGTTTTCCGCAGCCTTCTGTTTGGCCCTGGCAGCCTGGCTGGGCTTGGGGGCAGCCGCCTGGCTGGTCGCCGGCGAGTACAAAAGCGGCAAGGTCTGGCCTGAGCCCAAAAAGGTCGCTCCCGGCGAGGCGGGCGGTGCGCCTTCCGATGCCATCGTTCTTTTTGACGGCAAGGATCTTTCCGCATTCGAGGGGGGCGAGAAATGGCTGATCAAGGACGGCGTGGCTACCGTTCAGGGGGGCAGTATCACCAGCAAGCAGTCCTTCGGCGACTGCCAGCTCCACGTCGAATGGGCCTCCCCCGCGGAAGTCAAAGGGAAAGGCCAGGGCCGCGGCAACAGCGGACTTTACCTGCAAGATCGCTACGAGGTGCAAATCCTCGATTCCTACGATAACGAGACCTACTTTGACGGGCAGGCAGGCGCCATCTACAAGCAGTGGCCGCCGCTGGTCAACGCCTGCCGCAAACCGGGCGAGTGGCAGACGTACGACATCATCTTCACCGCTCCGCGTTTTGATCAGGACGGCAAGCTGACGAAAGCCGCCTATATGACGGTATTGCACAACGGCGTGTTGATTCAAAACCACGCCGAACTTCAAGGTTCGACGTCCTGGTTCAAGGCGCCCGAGTACACGGCCCATCCCGAAAAGCTGCCACTCAGCATCCAATATCACGGTAATCCGGTGCAGTTCCGCAACATCTGGATCCGCGAGCTTTGAAGTCCATTGACGATATCTGATGGGACGCAAGGAGTTATGCGCCTTTGACGCGGCTCGTCCAGATATAGCGATTTTTTCGATTTTAGTGGCTGTCCGAAAACCCCCAAGACGATGACTGAGATAAGGAACGACTAGGGGCCCCCGCCGGGGGGCGAATGGAACTTGGGCCAACGTGCCGTGAAGACTGAGGCAATCAGACCGACAGCACGGCAGTGGCTGGCGGCCGCTGCGATATTCGTAGCGGCCGCGAGCTGGCCTTGCGCGGCTTTGGCCCAGGCGCAGCTCATGGCGCCGCCCAGGCCGGTGGTCAGGCCGGCGCCGCCCCACTCCGCCTGGCGGCCCGCCACGCCGCACTTCAATCAGCGGCCTGCCCAAGGTCCGCAAGCGCAGCGACCGGCAGGCAGCCCGCACCGGTTCATCGCTCCGCCAAGCGCCCGCCCTGCAAACGGCCCTCAACCGCGCTCCTCGACTTACAACACGCCGGCAGCCCCCGCAGCAAACGACGTTCGCTTTACAGACTACCAACGGCCGGCGACCGCTGGCGCTCCCTCGCTAAATGGGCCGCGGCCGCACGCGGCGCCCGGCCCTCAAACGCCGCCAGGCGACGGCCGATCGGCGCTTCAACTCCAGATGCCTGTGCCGCTCAGCCGACCGGCTCAACCGGGGGTCAATTCTTCGCTGGAGTTGCCGCCGCCGCCCGGTGGCGAAACCATCCAGCTGCCGCTGCCGCCGCTGGAACCCGGCGATCTCCGCTTTCCGATCAACCTGGCGACGGCCTTGCGGCTGGCCGACGCGCGGCCCTTGATCATCGCCGCCGCTCAAGCAGGCGCCTGGACGGCGGAAGGAAAGCTGCAGAAAGCAAAGGTGCTGTGGATCCCTTCGTTCATGCTGGGAGCCAGCTACCTCCGGCACGACGGACCGGTGGACTTCAACCAAGGCATTAACGTGCCGCAAGGCATCGGCATCTACGGCCAGCCGGCGCCGGGCGGACTGGGAAAGCCGCTCAACCAGAACCTCAACTGGTTCATCGCCGGCGTCAGCTTGTACCAGGTCGTTGCGACGACCGACGCCATCTTCCAACCGCTGGCCGCGCGGCAAGAGCTCAACGCCAGACAGTGGGATATTCAGACGGCCAAGAACGACGTCGTGTTGGAGGTCGCGCGGTGCTACTTCAATATCCATCGTTATCGCGGGCAATACGCCGGCGCGCTGTATACGGTCCACGAAGGGCGCAAACTGCTGGCCGCGGTCGATGCGTTGCGGAGGGATCTCGTTCCCGCGGTTGAAGTCGACCGCGCCCGAAACCTGCTGGCTTTTCTCGAACAGCAAGCCGTTTCCGCGCGCGAGAACTGGCGTTTGGCCAGCGCCGATCTGACGTTGGTGCTGCGACTCGATCCCCGCGCCGTGTGCGAGCCGCTGGAGCACGACCATCTGCAAATCACCTTGATCGACCCTTCGCATCAGCTCGACGATCTGCTGCCGATCGGCCTGCGCAACCGTCCTGAGTTGGCCGCGCACCAGGCCGAGATCAAGGCGGCGCTCGTCCGCATTCGCCAGGAGAAAATGCGCCCGCTGCTCCCCTCGGTTTTGATCACCGGCTGGCAGACGCCCGGCGGCATGGTGCCCCAGGCCTCGATCTTCGGGACGGGCCAAGGCGGCAAGCTGAACCTGTGGGGCTTTCGCGATGACGTCAGCGCGCAGCTCGTCTGGCAAATGGACAGCTTCGGCCTGGGCAACATGGCATTGGTCAAGCGGCGGCGCGGCGAGCAATCGCAGGCCATCACCAGGCTGATGCGCGCCCAGGATACGGTGGCGGCGGAAATCAATGAGGCCCAGGCCCGGGTGCAGTCGACCGCGGCGCGGGTCGTGCAAGCCGAACGCTCCGTGCGCACCGGCTTCGTCACGTTCCAGAAAAACTACGAGGGCCTGGGACAAACCAAGCGCTTCGACAACGTCCTGGAAATGGTCTACCGGCCGCACGAGGCGGTGTACGCCTTGAAGTTGCTGCATCGCGCCTTCAACGAATACTTCAACACCGTCGCCGACTACAACACGGCGCAGTTCATGCTCTTTCGCGCGTTAGGTTATCCCGCTCGCGAAGTCACGCTGTTCCGGCCCCCGGGCGAGATCCTGCCCGTCGATACAACGCGGCCGGGCTATTTGCCACCGGTGGGCGTCGGACCGCCGCAGCCGACGCGCTAGCAGAGGAAACCAGGGTGCGAGAAAAGAGAGGAGCCGTCGCGATGAAACCGGGCAACTGCTTGCTGGTCGTCTTCACGAGCCTGGCGCTTTCGTGGAGCGGCTCGCCCTGTTGCGCACAGCGTGCGGGTCCGCCGCCGGCCGCGCCGGCGCCTCGGCTCGCTGCGCCCTCGGGACCGTCGCTTGCGACGCCGACGACTCCGGACCGGGGCGGCGTCGCCGAACAGACGCCGACGCCGCTCCGCGGCGAGCTGCCGGCCAATCCCGGCGCCTTGTCTCCCCTGGAAGTGCCTCCGCCGACGGGCGGCGAGATCGTCGACCTGCAAGCGCCCCAGCCGGAACCGGGCGACTTGCGCTTTCCGATCAACCTGGCCACCGCCTTGCGGCTGGCCGATGAGCGTCCGCTGGTGATCGCCGCCGCGCAAGCGAGCGCCTGGGTCGCCGAGGCGCAGCTTCAAAACGCAAAGACTCTCTGGATCCCCACGCTGAACCTTGGCTTCGACTATACCCGCCACGACGGCTATGGGCCGGACACGCTCAACGGCCAGAATGTTCCCGTCGGGCAGAACGCCTTCGGGCAGTACGATCCTTCGTCGTGGGGCAAGCCGCTTAACCAGAACGTTAATTTCTTCTACGGCGGCGGCGCGTTCTTCCTGATGCAATACGCCACCGACATGATTTTCCAGCCGCTGGCGGCGCGGCAAAACCTGAACGCCGCCCGGTGGAATATCCAGACGGCGAAGAACGACGCGCTGCTGATGACGTCCGACGCCTACTTCAACGTGCACCAGTGGCGCGGAACGTACGCCGGCGCCATCGACGTGGTGGTGAAAGGCCGCCGGCTGATGGCCAAGATCGACGCGCTAAGCGGAGACCTTGTGCCGGCCGTGGAAGTCGAGCGCGTGCGCAACTTTCTCGCGGACCTGGAGCAGCAGGCCGTCATTGCGCGACAGAACTGGAGGAAGGCCAGCGCCAACTTGACGGAAGTGCTCCGCCTGGATCCGCGCGCCGTGGTCGAGCCGCTGGAGCCCGATCATCTGCAGATCACCTTGATCGACCCGAGCCGTGTGCTTGACGAGCTGATGCCGATCGCCTTGATCAACCGGCCGGAGCTGGCTTCGCAGCAGGCGCTGGTCCAGGCGGCGCTGACGACTGTCCGCCGCGAAAAAATGCGCCCGATCCTGCCCGTGCCGATGCTCAACGGCTTTCAAACTCCCTACGAGCAGCTTCAATTCGGCGTGAATGGAATCGGCCAGGGCAAGAAGATGAACCTCTGGTACCCGCGAGATGACATTGCTCCGGGCATGATGTTCCAGTTCGACTCGTTGGGGATGGGCAACGCGGCCATGGTCAAGTGGAAGCGGGGCGAGGCCTCGGAAGCGATGGTGCAGTTGTATCGAGCCCAAGACATGGTGGCGGCCGACGTCACGCGAGCGCAGGCGCGTCTGCAGTCGGCGGCCACGCGCATTGTCCAGGCGGAGCGCGAGCTGCGCGGAGCGCTGGTCAACTACACGGGCGCCGCCGAAGGCTTGGGGCAGACCAAGCGGTTCGGCAACGTCCTGCACCTGGTCTTCCGGCCGCAGGAAGCGGTGTTTTCATTGAAGTTGCTGAAGTTGGCTTACGACCATTACTGGCTCACGGTCGCCGAGTACAACCAGGCGCAGTTCCGCTTGTTCCACGCCTTGGGCTACCCGGCCCGGGAGCTGGCGTATTTTCGCCGCACAGGACCGATCCTGGCGATCAACACCGCGCGTCCTCGCTATCTGCCGCGAGTCGGCACGGGGCCGCCGCCACCGACTCGTTAGTAGCTAGTGAAACTGCCGTCGAAAATGCCAAGGTTTTACAAACGCGAGCACCGAAAACATCAAGAGACGCCAACGTAGGTCAGGCTTTCCAGCCAGACGTGCGTCAGGCTGGAAAGCCTGACCTACGTTGGGCCATGCCCGGCATAACGGAAGGAACCGTTCCATGCGGCAAACGAAGCGCTTGTTGATGGTCGTCGCCTGAGCGCTGCTGGCCGGCGTGCAGCCCTGGCCTTGTCGCGGCGAGGGACCACGTTTGCCGGCCAACGGCGGTCGCGGCGCGACCGCGTCATTTGCCGCGCCGCAGCGCCGCGTCTCTGCGATTCAAGAACCTCCGCCGCTGATCACCTTTCCCGCACAGGGCGACAAACCGCCGGGCCGCCCGAGTCAGAAGTCGCCGCTGGAGCAGCCGCCGCCGCCCGGAGGCGAGGTGCTCGACATGCGGCCGCCGCCGCTGGCGCCCGGCGACTTGCGATTTCCGATCAACCTGGCGACCGCGTTGCGGTTGTCCGATGCGCGTCCGATCATCGTGGCCGCGACCGGCGCCAACGTCTGGGTTGCGGAGGCGAAGCTGCAAAAGGCCCAATTGCTCTGGGTTCCGACGCTCAACATCGGCGCCGATTACATTCGCCACGACGGCTACGGGCCGGACCTCGACCATGGCGTCAATATTCCGCCAGGGACCAACGCCTACGGGCAGCCGTCGCCGGGCAGCTTGGGCCGGCCGCTCAACCAGAACATCAACTATTTTTATGGCGGCGGCGGGTTCACCTGGGCGCCCTCCGGCCCCAACTATTTCTATCAGCCCGATCCCGGACTGCCGCTGCTCCCTTCGCCGCAGTTTCAGTTCACGACCGATATGATCTTCGAGCCGTTGCGCCAACGGCAGGCGCTCGACTCGGCGCGCTGGGATCTGCAGACCGCCAAGAACGACGCATTGTTCATGACGGCCCAGGCGTACTTTGACGTACACCGCTATCGCGGGCAATACGCGGTGGCGATCGACGCCGTTCAGCGGGGCCGCCGACTGGTGGCTCAAATCGCCAACCTGCAAGCCGACCTGGTTTCAAAAGTCGAAGTCGACCGGGCCCGCAACCTGCTGGCCGACTTGGAACAACAGGCGGTCGCCGCGCGTCAGAACTGGCGCATTGCCAGCGCCCATCTCACTCGCGTGTTGCGTCTTGACCCGCGCGCCGTGGTTGAACCGCTCGAGCACGACCACCTGCAAGTCACGTTGATCGCCGCGAATCGTTCGCTCGACGACCTGATCCCGATCGCCTTGACCAACCGTCCTGAGTTGGCGTCGCATCAGGCGGTGGTTCAAGAGACCCTGGTGGCGATTCGCCAGGAAAAGCTCCGCCCGGCGCTTCCCTCGCTGTTCATGAACGGCTTCCAGACGCCCTATGAACTGATCCAGGTAGGCGCCCTGGGCGAAGGCGCCGGCGGCAAAATGAACCAATGGGACAATCGCAATGACATCAGCACCCAGCTCATGTTCGTGGCCGACGGCATGGGCCTGAGAAACATGGCCAAGATCAAGGCGGCGCGAGGCATGTCGTCGCAGGCGCTGGTCGAATTGTTCCGCATGCAGGATTCGGTCGCGGCGAGCGTCACGCGGACTCAGGCCGATCTTCAGTCGGCGGCGGCGCGGGTGGCGCAAGCCGAACGCGAGGTGAAGTCGGCCCTGATTAACTACAACGGCAACGTCGAGGGGCTGGCGCAGACCAAGCGCTTTCAAAACGTCCTGATCCAGGTGTTCCGCCCGCAGGAAGTGGTCTTCGCACTGCAGTTGCTGATGACCGCCTACGGGCATTACATCAACAGCGTGGCCGACTACAACACGGCGCAGTTCGCGATGTTTCGCGAGCTGGGCTATCCGGCCCGCGAGATCGCGTTCTCGCGACGTGCAGGGCCGGTCCTGCCGGTCAATACCCGGCGGCCGAGCTATCTGCCGCCGGTGGGCGCCGGGCCGCCGTCGGCGACTCGGTAAGGCGTCTCTTTGCAGTTCTGAAACCGTCGCGGCGGCTTGAGCACCGCGCACCCAAACCTGTCGGGGATACTTCGATGACACACCGTCTTTCGAGCCTGTTCGCTGCGACGGTCTTGACCGCCATCCTGTCGCCGCCGACGGTTGCTCAAGAGTATTCCAACGGCGGCAACGGCTCCTCGGGCCGCGGACCGGCGATTCTCACGCCGGTGGAGGCTTACGGCGTTCACCCGCCGGGAGTCGACCCGGCCGATGCGCAGCGCTGGCGTGCTCGCTTGAGGCAACGCTATATACCGTACTACGCTCCGCTGTCGCCGGTCGCATCGACGGCCCGCTGGGCTCCGTGGGCCTATAAGCCTCTTGTGCCCTACTACACCCCTTATTACACTGGGTACTGTCCTCACCGGCTGTTCAACCCGCCGCCCAGGCCCTACGGCTCTGACGGCTGGGGCAGAGGCCCCGGGCCCGAAATGCCCGTTCCCGATGAACCGGGAAAGACGCCTCTGCATTTCGGCCAGTACACGTCAGTCATCGAGGACGACACGACCTTCTGGAACATGGGGGGCAACGGTCTGGTTCCGTATGGAACGCCCCAACCCGCCGGCTCAAGGCCGCCCGATTTGATTGATGCGATCCAGGCCAGCCGGCCGCACGGTCACATGCATGGGCACGTCCATCGGGGAGCGTCGGCCATTGTTTCGCCCTTGGAAGACGCGGGCGACAAACAGAAAGGCGATGACGAGTCGAACCGCCGCAAGGCCAAACCAGCGGAGCCGATTCCGCCCGGCGCAGTCTCCGATTGATCCCCGTCGGCGCAGGGACTGCGCAAAATAGGCGGCGATGGTTTTGCGACCGTAGCGTAAGCGTGTGAAGATTCCGGGAAGCGGCGCTCGCGCCCAGGCGGCGCAGGGGTTGGGAGAACAATGCAGACGCCCCGGAATTCTCACGAATTCCGCTACATCCCATCGCACTGCAAAACCTAGCCGAGCTGGCGCGCCAGGAACTGCCGGGCGCGCTCGGTTTTGGGAGCGTCGAGCACCTGCTCGGGCGGACCGTCTTCCAGGATCCGGCCGTCCGCCAAGATGACGATCCGATCGGCGGCCCGGCGGGCGAAGCCGATCTCGTGCGTCACCATCACCAGCGTCAAGCCGTCGCGCTTCAGATCTTCCAGCACCGAGAGCACTTCGTGCTTCAATTCCGGATCGAGCGCGCTGGTGATCTCATCGCAAAGCAGCCCTTGCGGCTGCATGGCCAGCGCCCGCGCAATGGCGACTCGCTGCTGCTGCCCGCCGGAGAGTTGCTCC
>DASZUP010000375.1:0-1870 GCA_035547635.1 Pirellulales bacterium | reverse complement strand
TTTTCCCGAGCACCGATTCCATCGCGCGCGAGACGGCGCCGAGAAACGGCGTTTGCTCCAAGTCCCATGATGGAACGAAAAAACGCAGGTCGATGAGATTGAAATAGCCCGGCCGAACCGCCGCCCGGACCTTCTGCAGCTTGCCTCCGAATCGCCGCGGAGTCATCGCCAGAGGGAGGCGACGGTCATTGAAACCGACAAGTGCTCGGCTCTCGACTGGCGTTTGGCGCGAGGTTCGCGCTCGTTTCTTGTCGCCCGCTCCGCGTCGGCTGCCAGGTTTCGTAAGCCGCAAGTCGTCCCTGCCGAATAGCTTGCGGCATTGAAGGTGGATGCGGGACGGGCCGGCGAGTTCGCCTTCGCCGCGTCCCCCGAGCAGCAGATTTTGGGGCGGCAGTTCGCCCCTCGCGCCCCGGTTTCGATCAGGTTCAAACATGATTGACGTTTCGAATGACGCTCGGGAGGCTCAATTTCCTCCACAGGGAATTAACCCCGCAACTTCACATGAGTTCCGGCGGACAAATAGACATTTGCCGCAATCGGGTGCGGAGCCGGATGGTCGGCGAATGGCAAGAGCGCTTCGCGCCGATACGTCGCACTTTCCGCAGGCGCCCGTCGAAAGCGGCGTCAATTCGCCAAGCATTCAGTAGGGCAGGGCCGGCCCAGGACCGGTCAAGTCTCTTCGTTTATTCGCGCGTCTTCGTCAGACGCATGCTCGGCGAGCGCGGTCAGGTGTTGCTCGATTTGAGCCAGTTCATCGTACAACTGCCGAAGTTCTGGAACCAAGTCGCGCCCAAAGTCTTGTAGAAAGTCGGCGATTCTTTGGCGCAGATCATGGGCACGCTTTCTCAGCCCAGGCAGATTTTCCAAGATGCACCCCCATTCGCCTTACTGGGGAAATTCCCTATCTGCGAGATAAGTAGCACGCCGCGCGCCAATTACTCAAGAGCGTGGAAAAAAGTCGCCCGCGACAGCGGCAACGAATGGCAGCTTTTGAATTGAACCGCACCGGCAGTATCCGCCACACGCCGGCACGGCGTAGCCGGCAGACACGAAACCAGTTCTGGCGGGAACCGATTCGTTGGCCGACAACGCCTCGACTCTAATTCAACCTGACCGGTCGCTCAAGGCGCGCATGAAGGCTTTGGGGCCGATTATTTGACCTAGCGGGGCTTGACGGGCGCCGCGGCGCAGCACTCGCGATGGCCCAGGATCGCTTGAGTGCGGGTGGCGAAGTGAGGCAGCCGCCCGTCGAGGCGGCATTGGTGCAACGCCTGTTGGCTGGCTTCCGACAATCCGCAGAGTCGCAGCAGGCCCCCTTGCTGTCGCATGCGACGCTCCAGCAATAGAAGCTGGCCCATCAAGGCGCTGTCGAGCAAGTGGATTTCATCGCAATCGAGCACGAGCCGATACGTGAAATGCTGGTTCGAGAGCGACCAAAGCGAATCGGCCACGTCGGCCCAGTCGCCAGTCGCTCCGAGCTTGACCAAGAGCCAGTCGGGCCCTCGTTCCACGTCACGCAATAAACCTGTTGCAGCTTGAATCACGGGCGTTGCTCCTTCAACCTGCGCTGAAATAATCTGCTCCAGCGCGTCGGGGCGCTGATCTCCGTCGACGGCGCAATCATCATAACCCTTGTTGCCAGTTACGCAAGGATTTTCCGT
Source organism: Pirellulales bacterium (assembly GCA_035547635.1). Lineage (GTDB taxonomy): Bacteria > Planctomycetota > Planctomycetia > Pirellulales > JAICIG01 > JAICIG01. The sequence continues at coordinate 209 of DASZUP010000375.1, read as the reverse complement.
TACTTTTGGGAGTCTCCGGCCCCCTTGATGCACTGGGCGAAAACGCGATACTAGCTAGCAACCTAAGTCGTTCAAGCGTTCTAGACAGCAACACGAAGCCATAACCGGAGGAATTACGCCATGTCACGTTCTGGAGCCGTCACTTTCAAGGGCAAGCCAATGACGCTTGCCGGAAACGCCGTGACCGTCGGCCAGCAAGCCCCCGCGTT
>DASZUP010000374.1:0-4285 GCA_035547635.1 Pirellulales bacterium | reverse complement strand
CCCCCCGTTTCAGGCTTTTGTAATGCGCCTTTCTCGCTCTCGCCCAAGCCAATCCGGGTCTGCTCAGACAAAGATCATCAAGTTTGGCACGCCGGCTGCATGCCTGTTGCCGACACTATCGACAGATTCGACCGAAATGGGCCTTGTGCAGGCGGCATTGACGCACGCCGGCTCATTCCGCTGAAGGCGCGACCCAAGCGTCGCTGACATTCACGTCGCCCTCCATGGAACGAGTTGCGACGCCTTCGAAACGGTCGACTCACCGCCACGGTGAAAGAAGGGCCAGTCCCATGCTTTCTCAAGGAGGTGACAAATGGCAGACGAACATGCTTCGCAGCTCGTCGACGAATTACGCCGCTTGCTGCCTGATCAATTACAGGACTATGCGGTCGTTCTGCTGGATGCCGAAGGGCGGATCCTGGCCTGGCTGTCCAATTCCGAGCGGATCTTCGGCTATAGCGCGAACGAAGCGATTGGCAGGCCGGTCGCAACGCTGTTCACCCCGGAAGACGTGCGGATGGGCATGCCCGACTATGAACGGCTGTCGGCCACGCAGAAAGGCGGGGCCGACAACGACCGCTGGATGTTGCGGAAGGACGGGTTGCGGTTCTGGGCCACGGGCACCATGAACCCGTTGAAGAGCCAAGCGGGCGAAATCCTCGGCTACGTCAAGGTGCTGCGCAACCGGACGGACTTGAAGGGGCAGATCGCGGGATTGGGCCAGCGCATTACGAGCCTGGAGCGCGCCGACGAGCGCAAGAACGCATTCATCGTCACCCTGGGACACGAGCTGCGCAACCCGCTTTCGGCCCTGGTCAATGCACTGGAACTGCTGCGGCTCTCGACGCCGCAAAGCGACGACTCGCGTTTCGCTTTCACGACGATCGATCGTCAGATCGCGGCGATTCGCCGGCTGGTCGACGACCTGCTGGACATTGCCGGCATCCGTGCAGGGAAGATCGAGCTCAAAAAACAGCACATCTCGCTGGTCGACGTCTTGAATGCCGCCGTCGCCGCTTGCCGGCCGCTGTTCGACGAACGAACGCACGAGTTGAACCTGATCCTTCCCGAAGGCGCGGTCGTGATCGACGCCGATCCCGACCGCTTGCAGCAGGTGTTCGTCAACCTGTTACAGAATGCGGCGAAGTATACCGAATACGGCGGGGCCGTCTTCGTCAAGCTCTACGTGGAAGGAAAGCATGCCGTGGCCAAGGTGGAAGACACCGGCATCGGCATCTCGCCCGAACTGCTGCCGCAGATCTTCGATCTATTCGCGCAGGCTGAATTCTCGTCGCGCAGCGGCGGGCTGGGCATTGGCTTGTCAGTCGTCAAGGATCTGGTGAGTCTGCACGGCGGGAGCGTGCAGGTGCGCAGCGACGGGATCGGCAAAGGGAGCACCTTCACCGTCCGTCTGCCGCTGGCCGACCAAGGAGAAGGCCGCGCCGACTCGCCGAGTTTCGCCAGTTGAACGGCGCGCGACCGCGTCGGCCATTTGCGCGACACTGCCGCTTAAAGGGGGGCTTGCCGGAACGATTTCGCAGGCGGCTCTCGTATTTGTTCGGAGCGGGCCATCGGGCGCTCCCTGCGTGGTGCGCCAAGGGGGTCTGCGCCAAGGGGATCTGCGGCGGGGGCGTTTGGCGGCCCTGTCAACCCCTTTGTGCTGCGGAATTTACCGAGGTTTTGGGGCTCTTCGACCGGAAGCCCCTCTGCTGCGTAGTACAATTATTCGGACTGCGACCCTGCCGGTCCAGGAAGGACCTGATTCACTTTGCCCGTAGAGAGGCCTGCCATGAAGACTGATGAGCCGAACCTACATTCGCCCGCCGCCGAGCCGGAAGGCGCCCAGCAACCGACGCCCGAAGCCGAGAGCCAATCGTTTGCCGAAACCGCGCTGAAGCTGGGCGGCAAGAGCGAAGAAGAAGCGCGGCGGACCGGGGCGATCGACAAGGCCGACGACCAGGTCGAGGCCTTGTTCGCTCCTCAGTATCAGACGTCGGCGAGTCCGGCGCATCGCGCCGTCTGGGACGGCCAGGTTCCGGTGGAGCTGTTCGTCAGCGCCGAACCCGACACGCCTCCGCACGTGGCTAAGGTGATGGAGGATTCGCTGGCCGTCGTGCGACGACGGCGCGAGTCGAATTCCATTCTGGACGAGCATCGCAAAGTCTCCGACGAGACGCTGCAAGAGTTGGCCTCCGTCGGCTACTGGGGCTTGCTCGTCGACCGGGAGTTCGGCGGTTCGGGCGCGCCGTTTTCCTCCTTCGGTCCGTTCTTGACGCGGATGGCCATGCTCGATCCGACGATCGCCGGCATGGCTTCAGTCCACGGCTGCATTGGCGCGGTGGATCCCGTGCGCACGTTCGGCAACGCGGAGCAGAAGTCGCGCTTCCTGCCGCGACTGGCCAGCGGCGAAAGTCTCTCCGGCTTTGCGCTGACGGAACCCAACGCCGGCAGCGACCTGACCGCGCTGCGAACGCGCGCGGAACTCGACGGAGATGACTACGTGGTCAACGGCGAAAAGCTGTTCATTACCAACGTCATCCCCGGTCGCACCGTCGGCCTGGTGTGCCTGATCGACAACCGACCGGCCGTGCTGATCGTCGATCTGCCGAAAGCAGAGAACGAACACTTTCAGCTCCGGCGCTACGGACTATACGCGCTCAAGCACACCTGGAACCAGGGCATCATCTTCAAAGACTTCCGCGTGCCGGCGGCCAACCTGCTGAAACCGACGCGCGGCGATGGCTTGACGATCGCCTACCACGGCCTGAACCTGGGCCGTATCGCGTTGTGCGCCACGGCGGCCGGCAGCATGCGGCTGATGCTGGCCAGCATGTTGCCTTGGGCCCGCTTCCGCAAGACCTACGGCGCCGCGATCGACACGCGAGAACTGGTGCGGCGCCGACTGGGCCGCCTGGCCGGTTTGATCGTGGCCTCCGACGCGTTAGTGGCCTGGTGTTCAGGGCTGATCGATCAAGGTTACCGCGGCGAGATGGAATGCATCATCGCCAAGATCTTCGGCAGCGAAGCGCAGAAGGAAGCCGCCGTCGAACTGTTGATGAAGACGCACGGCGGCCGTTCGTTCCTGCACGGGCACTTGTTCGGCGACAACGTCCACGAGTTCCTCGCCCCTTGCATCTACGAGGGCGAAGGAGAAATGCTGGGCATGGCCTTCTTCAAGTCGCTGGTCAAGCAGCACGGCACGCATTACTTCGAGCCGATCGGCAAGGCGCTGGCCGCGGCCGGAATCAAAAAGCCGAACCTGATGAATCCAACGCACGCCCTGGCGCTGAAAGGGCCGCTGTGGGAGTACGGCAAATGGTACATGGCGCAGCGACTGCACGTGGCGGCCAAGCCCAGCCTGCCGCCTATGCCGTCGGCCTTGAAAGCCCACGCCGAGTTCGCGGCCGACTGGCTGGTACACGCTCCGTTGGAAGTCAGCGGCACGATGCGCAAGCACCAGTTGGCGCTGGCCGACCGGCAGTGCCGCATGGCTGAGATCTCGCGGCGCGTGCAGGACGCCATCATTATCCTCTGCACCAGCCTGTACGCCGCCCGGCAGCAGGACGAGGTCGTGCGGACCGCCGCCGACGTGATTTGCCAGGATCTGACGCGACCGTTCGACGGCCGCCGCCCTTCAGACCGGTATTACCGCACGGTGACGCGGCTCGGCCAACAGATCGTCGAAGGCGGCTTCAAATCGATCTCCGGCTTGCCGACCGGCGAGATCCTGATGCCGTACGAAAACGACTGAGCGCCGCACGGCGGTTTGCTCGTCAAAATTCCGCACCGCCGCTCGATGGTTTTCGTCGTCGAGCGGCGGTTTTTTGTTGGAACGCCCCGGCCGAGACCCGTATACTAGACCCCCTGCCTTGAGACGATTCCGGGAACCGAGGGTTAAAGAGGGCCTGTCAATGGCGAATCGGTGGTATGTTGCCCTTGACGGGGAACAGCTCGGCCCCCTTTCCGACACGGGTCTGGAGCGTTTGATTCAAGGCGGCCGAGTCGATAACGCCACGATGGTCCGCAACGGGGCCAGCGGCGAATGGCTCACGGTCGAGCTTGCCGAGGAACTCTTGGCCGCGCGCCCCTCGCGGCAGCGACCGGGCGAGGCGGCCATTCAAGCGGCTCAAGCGACGAGACTCGCCTCGCAAGCGGCGAAAAAAAAGGGGCAGAAGAACGGCCCGAAGAAGGGCTCGTTGGCGCCGCCTCCCGTCCGGGCGCCGTCAGCGACTGGGAAGTCGCCCCCAAGCCCATCCGCAAAGCCGCTCGTTCCGCCGCCGTTGCC
>DASZUP010000373.1:0-6247 GCA_035547635.1 Pirellulales bacterium | reverse complement strand
AAGCCTTCGAGGCTTTGAGCCGACTCCGTCGCGAGCGATTCGGACGATGTCGGCGTGGACGCGGCGTTGCCCGCTGCCGATAAGTCGGCGCCCGCTTGTTGCGCCCCCTGACCCGGCTCGCCGGCAGGCAGCGCGGCTGTTTCGCCTTGCGCGAGTAAAGTTTTCTGGCGAGCGATCGGGTCGTGTGCCGAACGGCGCCGCAAGTCGTGGAGGGCGTTCAACGCCCGCTGGCGTACGAAGCCGGTCTCCAGTCCGGCACTGTATACGAGCGGCGTGCCGGCGGCGATCTTGCCTGCATTCCGTGACTGCACCGGCACGCGCATCCCCCAAGGCAGCCATTCAAACGGCTGATTGTTAAACGGATCGACGGGCAGTCTGTCGAAGGAGATTCCTTCCAGGTCGGACAGTTTTTCGGGCAGCTCGCCGTGCTCCAACCGCCAGGCCTTGGCCGCCAGCGCCAGTTGTGCGGCGCGGCGATAACACAAGGCGTCTTGACGATTACGAGTAAGGTCTGGCATCTCGAAGTACAAGGTAGTCCTGCCCAGGAGTCTCACCTTGGCCAAATCGGCCTCACACCTAGACGACGCAGCGGGCAAAGCGCGACCGCTCAGCGCCGCATCGGCCGCTTGGGCCTGCAACACGCGGATACTGGCTTCGTATTTGAGCAAGCGTCTGGCGCGAGTGAATTCCCATGGCGCCCACCTTGCGGCCAGCACGGCGTGCTCGCCCCACTCGAACGGTGTGGTTTGCATGCGATTGATGACGGCCAGGTATTCGTAATAATCCTGACCCGTCATCTCCGCCAACGGCGGTTCTTGTTGCTCTAATTCCCGCAGTGCCTCATTCGCCATCAGCAGCCGCTCGACGGTTTGCCCCTGTTGTGCGCCCCAAACGATCAATTGCATGGCGGTCTGCTGTTCCATCTGGCCGCCCAGGATTTCGCCGAGTGCGCCGTTGTCGCGGCGAATGAACGCCGCCAACTTCAACACGGCCTGGTATCGCCGCCAGGCGTCGTCAAGTTGGTCTTGTTCCGCGGCCATTTGACCATAACGAAGAATCATGACAGCCAGAGGTTGCCATTCGATGGGCGCCTGCGGACGGGCGGCCTTGATCGTTGCATCGGACCGCAATTGAAGCAATCGCTCGACTGCTTCGCTCATCGGAGCCTCGTTCTCCGTCAGCCACCGTCGCTCGTCTGTTGTTAGCTTGGCATCGTAAGCCCGTTGTTGCGCTCCAGGCTCAATTTCAATCTGCCGCAAAGGGAGCATCTCGCAAATGCGAAACAATCCCGTGTCAACTCCGCGAGGCGGAGAAGGCGAGTAGCCAGGAAGACTAATCATCGCTTCAGGAATCTCCCAAACACGGTAGACCGGAACCATCGCCAGTACGCTGGCCGCCGGAAAGACGAGCGTCAACACCGGCGGAAGCCAGGCGCGCCAATGCCTGCGTTCGAGCATCCAGCCGGTCGAGCGGAGCCAGGTGGCGGCGAACAAGGCGATGGCCAGCGGCGCCACCGACCACCACCAGCCGATCGCCAGAACCTGCATCAGCGCGGCCCAACCCAATAAGACTCCCGCAAGCATCACGCTGCAAACGGCGGCGAGGAGTCCGCTTCGCAAAAACATCGAACAGAACTGCCCGCTTGCAAAGGCAAGCGAGACCCATACGCAAAAGCCAGCCAGGCCGGAGAGCCATTGAATCGTCCACTGGTACTCTGGCGTACCTGACGGCCCAATGTCCACCGCAAACCAGGAGAGCACGAATTGCGGCCGCACCCAAGGAGACGCAACCGGGGAATCGACCAGACCAGGCACGCCCGTAAAGATCATCAACAAATGGGCGGCCAACATGATAGCGGCCAGCAGAGCCGCGGCCGCGCCCCAGAAGGCCTGGCGACCGCGCCATACGGCGTGCGCCGAAATGCCCCGCTCCGCAAAGAAACGGAATTGCAACAGCTGCTGATCGCCATGGAAGGTACATGCGCCCAACAAAGCAAGCACCAGTCCGACCGCAGGGATCACCCCCGTGGCGCCGCCGGACGGATCGCTCCACATAATGCAGGGCAGAATCACGCCCAGCGCCAGCAGCACGGCCGCCAGCCGGCGCGAGTGGCGCCACTGCTGCCACCACAAACGGCGGAAGGGCGATGATGCCGAGTCATCTTGAATGGTGAAACGATCGACGCGCGAGTCGTGTAGCCAGCAGAGGCCCAGCCGCAGGTCGATCGCCCAGATGACGGCGGCGACGGCCAAGTAGGTCAAAGGATGAGAAGCAACGCGGGGCGAGCCGCTTTGCATCGCAGCGAAGGGCGCCACAGCCAGGCTCGACACGGCGCCCAACGCGCCTAAGAACGCCGCCAATAGCGGGCGCGCCGAGCGCAGCGAGAACAAGACGGACCAGCCCAGGACTTGCAGAGCAAGGGCGGTATAGACCAAGGTCAAATACGCGGCCCCGGAAAACTGGCCCGCCGCTTCGCGTGCAGCCCTGACTTTGTACACGTCGCCAATCGAGACGCTCAACAGCAACAATGCCAACAACAGCATGCCAACAATGGCCGTCAACGCTTTGCTGGCGAAGATGCGCGACGATCTGGCCGGAAGGTATTGCAGGAACGCATGCGTCGATTCCTCTCGTTCCAAGGCGAACAGCATGGCGCCCGCCCCTAAGGCGAAACCGATGGGAAATATCCCGGCAAAACCGATCAGCCCTTGCAGGCGATCTTGCGGGTGGGCGATGAACACGAAGAGCAGGCCGTCACAGGCCAGCCCAAAGACGGCCAGCGCCAGCCAGAAGCTGCGCAGTACGCGGTATTCCTTCCACATCATGCGGACGAAGGCGGTCATAGCGCGAGCACCTCGCTGATGGCCGCGCCCTGCACGGCAGGCGGCGATTGCAGGTAGGCGACGAAGATTTCTTCCAATGACGGCGCACGGGTCTCAACCGAGGCGACGGCTTCGTGCATGCGCAACGTTTCGACGTGTTCTTCGGCGAGATAGCGAACCAGCAATTGCCATTGCCGAGCGCGGTGACGGCGGCGCAGCAGCTCGCCGCAGACCGTCGGCGGCATGGCGGCGTCGTCAGCGAGGGTGACGGTCAACTCTCGAACCTGCTGTTTGAGCGCGTCGAGCTGCTCGACCAGCAGCAGCTTGCCGTGGCTGAGAATGGCCACGTAATCGGCGACTCGCTCCACCTCGGCGATCTGATGGCTCGACAGCAGCACCGTTCGCCCCGCCGCCGCCAGGTCGACCATGCTCTCCAGAAATTCTCGCCGCACCAGCGTATCGAGACCGGAGGTCGGCTCGTCGAGCACCAGCACTTCCGGTTCGTTGGCAAGCGCCAGCGACAGCGCCACTTTGGCCCGCATCCCTTTGGAAAGCTCTTTGATTTTTCGATCAGGCGGCAAGTGGTACTGGGCGACAAGCGTTTCATAACGCGGCAGATAGGCCGCGTCATAGAAACCGGCGGCGAACCAGCCAATCTCGGCGACGGTCATCCACTCGTAGAGCGTCGGCCGTTCGGGAACGTAGCCCACGCGGCGGCGGATTTCGAGGCCGTCGCGTCGGCTGTCGAGGCCGAGCACTCGCGTTTGGCCGGAACTCGGCTCTTCCAGACCCAAGAGCAACTTGATCGCCGTGGTTTTGCCGGCGCCGTTCTCGCCTAACAGCGCAAACACCACGCCCGGCGGAATCTCCAGCGATACCTCGGCCAGGGCCGTCTGATTGCCGAAGCGTTTGACGGCGTTTTTGAGTTGAATGACGGGCTCCATACTCAAACTCCCTGTTTTTCGCATCGTTTTTCGATCTGCTTGAGCGCGGCCGCCAGTTCCCGTTCGACCAGCAAGCGCAACTCGTCGGCTTCGATCCGGCTCTGGATCGCCTCGGCCAGAGTCTGCTTGAGCCGCGCGCGGAGCAGCTCCACGCGCTCGGCGCGGCATCGCCGCTCGGCGCCCTCGGCGACCTGCATGCCCGTGCCGCGCACCGGAGAGAGCACCCCCTCGCTTTGTAATTCACGGTATGCACGGGCCACGGTGTTCGGATTGACGGCCAGTTCGCGGGCCGCCTCGCGCACCGAGGGAATCAACTCGCCGGTGCGCAGCGCGCCGCAAGCGACGGCGAATTTGACCTGCCGGACGATCTGATCGTAGATGGCCAGGCCGTTGTGCTGATCGACGGAAAGGAACATGCGACCAACCCTGCTGTGTACTAGAACACTAGCACAGTAGCTGATTAGCCATGGCGCTGTCAAGCAGTTCGGCGAAAAAGTTCGTGCTTACGATCTTGGCGAAGCTGCGGCGCCGCCGACATCGACGGCGTGAATCCGACAAGCGGGCAGCGCGTGTCGAAGCCGCTCGAGACCGGCGCGTGTAACCGGAGCGCCGGCGAGAAAGAGATCCCGCAGGCCCGTCAAAGCTCGCAGGCGGATCAGGCCCTCGTCGGTGATCGCGACGCCATCCAACCAGAGTTCTTGCAGCTCTTTCAACGGTTTCAGATAGGCCAGCCCGGCGTCGGTGACGCGGGTCTGGCTCAGGTCGAGTGAACGAAGATGGGGCAGGTCTTGCAGACGCCTGAGCCCGGCATCCGTGACATCCGTGCTTTCGAGAAACAGATCTCGCAGGCCGTTGAGCTGCTGCAAATGCGCCAGCCCGTCATCGGTCGACTCGCTGCCGCTGTCCGGAGAGAAAGTCACCCCTTGCACGCTATCAAAGTAGGCGCGGGGCAACCAGCGTCGCAGAACGTTCACCGGAAACGTCTCGCTGGATTCTGGATCGGGGTCCGAATAGCGTAGTTCGACGTCCAGCGCTTCGATGGCCGCTACGGCTCTGCGCTGCTTCTCGGCGGGAACGATCCACATGCCCAACGTGAGGCACAGTGCGGTGATCAGCGCCCACATCGTGCCCAACGAGAATTGCGCCCAGCGCCGCGTCGGCTTGAGCAGGAGAATGAGTCTATCACGGTGGTTGCCCATGCCTATCAGCATGAAGCACACGCGTAATCGAGGCAAGAGCGAAAGGCCATTTGCAGGCCCCTAAGCCATGACTCGCCGTTTGCCGTCGGAAAAAGGTCGCGACGCATGGCAGACAAGAAGCGGCGTTACCTGGGCGCCCGCCTGTCTTCTTGAAACTTGTACGGCTTGCCGCCGACCAGGCCGACGCTGGTAATGGTCGGACACCAGTATTTTTCGACGTGCTCGATCACCAGGTCCGTGCCGGTGAAGTGATCAACGAACGGCTTCTTCTGCGAGTTGTACATCGTGTCGGTCATGTCGCGCATCAGCACGACGTCTTTGCCGAGATACGTGAGCTGCCGGATGCCGATGGGCCGGCCAAGCACGCACATGTTCAGGTGTACTCCCATCAGGATCACGTGCTTGATGCCGCGAGCTTCGAGCAGGTTGTAAACTTCCTGGCCGTCGTCGCTGATGGCATCGGCCGGCTCGATGTCGATGGCGGCACTCTGCCGCGTCCAGGCGTCGCGGATTTGGCACTTCTTCGCACAGTCGCACCCCATATCGGAATCGTCGATCGGCAAGTCGGGCTCGCGCTGCTTGTCGGGCCAGCACCACCTGGTTCCCCAACGCTCATCGGTCGAGAGCGGAACCGGCGGCCTGGCAAATGCCGCGTTCATGGCACGGAGCCGTTGCGGCGTATCCTGGTAAAAGTCGACCGTGGAACTGGGCGCATGGATGATCAAGGCGCCTTGGCGCCGTGCGGCGTGAACGACCTTGTTCATCGGCCCGGCCAACTCCGCCACCCGCCGGGCCGCGCCTTGGCACCAATGATCGTCCCACATGTCGCAGATCACAATCGCCGTCTGCTTCGGGTTCCACTCGACGGTTTTCTCGATCGTTTGGTATTTCGCCGGTTGATGGGCGTTGTTGTCGGCCACGCGGCGGCGCGTGTGAAGCTTAAAGGGCTTGCTAGAGCTCTCTCCCGCATCGGCGGTCATCACGAACGCCGCCATCAAGAGCGCCGCGCCGCCTGGGGTGAACGTTTGCATAACGGGCTCCGGACGAAAATAACCGTAGTAAGAAGTAAGCGACTAAAGCCGCGGTTCCGCGCCGCCGTTCGAGGGGGTCGATCGGCCGGCTTTCGCAGCTTATTGACCGTCGATCTCAATGGTAACGGCTCGCCGAAGCGCAAAACAGTCTGCCTGGCGCACGAACAATGCGCACAACCCGCAATCCCCGCCGATCGGCAAGCCCCCTCCTCTCCGCCGTTCATTTCCAAAAAGTTCGCCAGGCTTGAAAT
>DASZUP010000372.1:0-2011 GCA_035547635.1 Pirellulales bacterium | reverse complement strand
CTTGCACATGATGGGAAACCGATGGGTAAACGCCGGCGCCCACCAGCCTCGCCACCAGTCGAAGTGCAACTGCTGCTCAGGAAACGCGTCCTGGGTATAGCGCTCGACAAGCGGAATTTCCTGCAGCCAGAGCCGATTCGCAGGGAATTGGGTTTGATCGAACGACAACGTTTGCCCTGCCAGCATGGGCGGCAACACTTCGACCAGAACCAGATCCGGACGAATCCCTTCTGCCAGCAGGCGCTGGAGGCAAACGAGTTCCGTAACGGGTCCGGCGCCGGGGATGCCGAAGTTATAGACGGTCGGCGCTGCGTCCAGTCGGCTGCGGAGCCGCTGCTCGACGGTTGCCGCATCGAACCCGTGTACGGCGCGAGAGCTTCCCAGCATGACGACCAGGGGCGATTCGCCGGATGCCGCCGCGATACGGCTGCGAAGTTGCTGCAGCTTGTTGCCGTAAATCGGGTCCCGAAGCTCCGGGCGCCACAGTTCAATCGCCGAGGCCAGACTCAATTGAATCGCAACGAACGCGAGCAGGCCCCAAGCAATGCAGGCCCGGCCGCGCCCCGACAGGCGCGAACGACGAGCTGACTTCTGATCCATGGTTCTCTTGGCCACGGCAGCGTTTTCTGTAGTGCGACCGAATGGGGCGGCATTTCCTGTGGCGCCAACCCAGCGGAGAAGCAGAACGACCGGCGAGATTTCCAAATCGAAGGACGCCGGCAGCAAGGGGCGGCAATCGTATCAGGACGCCAATCCTGGTCAAGACGAAACCGCCGGCTGCCGATTTTTCGTGGCTATCCGATCATCGCCGAGCGCGGTCGCTTCGGGACCAGCCCCAGTGATTTGCCTCGGAAACGGGCGTCGCGAACTTGAGCATTTCTGGCAGCCGCGCGCCGGAACGATCTGAGACTCGCGCGTGCGAACGCCGGCCGCCCGGCGCCAGATTGCACCGAGCGAGCGGATAACATCATGACAAACCCGACGGGGGCGCGCTTGAGAGCGAGGGCCTGACCATTCGGGCATGTCTTGGAATTTGAGACGCAAGACGCCTCAATGACTAGCTGCGGACGGCAGCCAGGGCGTTGCGGACTTCTTCCAACTGCCCGGCCGAACCGAGCATCTGGTTCTTATGGCTGATGAAGCCGGCGTACTCCGCCATGAACGGCTTGCCGCTGGTGCGGAGGTCGAAATCGCCCGGCTGATCGCGGAACACTTCGCGCAGGATCGCGCACCAGACCAGGCGTCCGTCCGTGTCGATGTTGACCTTCGTCACTCCCAACTTGGCAGCCGGCAGATAGTCCTTTTCGGGCACGCCGCTGGTGTCGGGCAACTGCCCGCCGGCCTTGTTGATGCGCTCCACGTATTCTTTCGGCACGCTGCTCGAGCCGTGCATGACCAGCGGGTAGCCGGGCAGTCGCTTCTGGATTTCAGCAATGCGGTCGAAGTGCAACCCCTGCGACCCCTTGAACTTATAGGCGCCGTGCGAGGTGCCGATGGCGACGGCGAGCGAATCGCAGCCGCTGCGCTCGACGAATTCCACGGCCTCGTCCGGGTCGGTCAAGCAGGCGTGTTCCGCCGAGACTTCAATGTCTTCCTCGACGCCGCCCAGCATGCCCAGCTCCGCCTCGACGGAGATCCCCCGGTCGTGCGCTCGCTCCACCACGCGGCGCGTGATGGCGATGTTTTCGTCAAAGCTTTCGTGCGAGGCGTCGATCATCACCGACGAATAGAACCCGCTGTCGATGCACTCGTAGGCGACCTCTTCGGTGCCATGGTCGAGATGCACGGCGAAAATCGCTTCGGGGAATACTTCCTCGGCAGTCCGGATCATCGCTTCCAGGAACCGCTTGTCCGTGTAACCGCGGGCTCCGCGCGAAAGCTGGATGATAAATGGGGCGCTAAGGGCGGGATCGGTCGGTTCGCTATTCGAGCCTTTCTTGCCCAAATTCCCGCGAAACAGGCCGATGGTCTGCTCCAGATTGTTGATGTTATAGGCCCCAACGGCGTATTT
>DASZUP010000371.1:0-3509 GCA_035547635.1 Pirellulales bacterium | reverse complement strand
CGTCGGATTGCTTTGCGAATTGTAGCCGTAGACGGTGCGGCTGATGACTTGAACGTAATACGTGCCGGCCCGAGTGCTGGGGATCGTGATCGTTTGATTCGCCCCCAGCGCCTGATCGCCGTGGAAATCCGACTGGCTGGGCGACGGCGCCTGGCCGAAACTGACGTACAACCCGTTCACGTCGTTCGCCTGCGCGTCGCTCAGAGCGAACTGCAGCGTCTGGCCGGCGTCAACCGTCACCTTGTAATACGCCGAGCCGCCTTGCGTGAGCGAGCCGGCAACGGGCGTGCCCGGGGCGCCGGCGATGATCTCCGGCACGTCCAGCGAAGTCTGGGCCGAAGCGCTGAGGTTGTTCGTCTCGTCCGTCTCGGGAACCTGGTTGCGAATGTCGCTCCGCAAAACGACGTAATACGTCCCCGGAGACACGCCGGGCAGCGGCGCGGTCAGCGTCTCGCTATAGCTGCCGTTCGCGGCGACGCCGCCAGTATGATGAACGCGCCCCAACAGCGGATTGGAGAGCTGCCAGGTATTGGTCGGAGAGAGATAGAGCGAGTCGAACCAGTCGCCGGCATACGAGTTGGAGCTGTTGTTGCTCACGGAATAAGTCACCGTAACCGGCTGGCCCGGAACGGCGGATGCGGGAATCGTGACCGTGCCGGCGACCAGATCGAGGGGCGGCTGCAGCGCGACGTCGAGCGCCTGGTCGCTGAGCCCGATACGATCGGCCGAAACGCCTCGCTCGTAAACCGCAGCTCCCGCGTCGGCCACGACGATGACGTAATACATCCCCGCCAGCCCGGCAGGCAGGCGGAAGTCGCCGCCGGCCGAGTAGCTGGCGTCCGCGGCCAGACCGGTCACGTGCGACGTATTGCCCAGCGCGACGTCGGCATTGGCGTCGAACGTTTGGTCAAGCGAAAGATAGACCGTGTCGTACCAACGCCCGTTCGCGGCGAGCGTGGAGGCGCCGTGATTCGTTACCGTCCAATCGATGTGAATCGTCTGGCCGCTCAGGGCCGAAAGCGGCGCCGTCACGGCGGTGGTCAGGTCGGGCGTCGGGCCCAAGTCGACGGTGATCGCCGCGCTGGCGCCCTCGTTATCGGACTCGCTCGATTCGACGACCAGGTTGACGTACTGGGGCTCCGTGTTGGGCGGACGCGAAGGCCGGTCGGCGCGGACGATCAGGTAACTCGTCCCCGCGGCCATATCAGGCGGCACGGTGAAGCTCGCCGTCGCCGTATACTGCCCGCCTGCCGGCAGCGGGTTGTTGTGGAAGGCGCTGCCAAGATAAACGGCCGTTTGCGGATCGAACGTCGGCGTCGGCGAGAGATACACGTCGTCGTACCAGTGCGTCGAGCTGGTGGCCGCGGCGCCCGAGTTCTGCACCGTCCAACCGACACTGGCCGATCCTCCGGTAGCGAGCGTGGCGGGCGAGAGGAGTTGAACCTGGCTGACGGTCAAGTCGGCCAGTTGCGCCGAAATCAGCACGGCGAGCGCCGAAGAAACGTTGTTGGCTTCGGCGCCGGCTTCGTAGACGGCCCCGCCCGGCCCGGTGGTCTGCGCGCCCTGGCCGTCTTCCGCCTCGGTGACCGGTGCATCGGTCTCGACGAACAGGTTGTAAGCGCCGGTGAGCGTGTAGGGGATCTCCACCAGTTCCGTCTCGGTGTACGAAGCGCCCGGCTGCAGTAAGCCGTGATGACGCGTGAAGGCGGCGATCAACACGCGATTGGCGCCGAGCGCCGCGTCGGTCGTGGCATAAACCTTGTCGGTCCAATCGCCCACGGCCGTATCGCCGACGCCTTGGTTGGTTACGGTCCAGGAAACGGGAATCACCTGGCCCGGGTTGGCGGCGGCCGGGGCCGAAGCCGCCGTGACGACCAGGTCCGCGGGCTTCGAAGAAACGGTCGTTGCATTGCCCGCCGAGACGATGTTGTTCGCCTTGTCGAGTTCGAATACCAGATTCCCGCTATCGGTCACGACGAACACGTGGAACGCGCCGTTCAGGTCGTTGGGCAGCGTAAAACTGGCGGTTTGCGTATAGGAACCGCCGGCGCTCAAGGTTCCGCGGTGCGTAAGGTCGCCGAGTTTCAGATCGGTCGATGCGTCGAGCGTCGAACCGCTCGCCAGGTAAACCGTATCCGTCCAGCTATTTTGCGGAGTTGCGGTCGAGCCGGCGTTGGTCACCTGGTAGCTGATGGCCAGCGTGTGGCTGGCCAGTGCTGCGGCCGGCGCTACAATCGACGCGATTTGCAGATCCGGCGGAGGCGTGAGATTGACGTTGGTTGTGGCGGCCGCGGAGAGCACGTTGTTTGCCGTGGCGCCCGCTTCAAAGACTTGCTGCGAAGCATCGTCTTGCACGATCAGGTAATACTGGCCGCTGATGCCGACCGGCAGCGTTACCGTCCGGCTCTGCGTGAAACTGTCGCCGGGGCCGAGCGCTCCGTTGTGCGTAAACGTGCCGAGCAGGACGGCGGAAGCGTCGAGCGATTGCGATGAGGACAAGTAGACCGATTCCTGCCAGGTAGATTGGGCCGGCGTCGCAGGCGCGTACGCTTGCGTGGGAGCGAAGCCGACGTGCAGCGGTTGGCCGATGGCAATCCCCGGCCCCTGATTCGTCACGGTCCACGAAAGGTTCATGGACTGCCCTGAGAAGGCTTGCGAGGGCGCCTGCACGCGAGTTACGGCCAGGTCCGGCGCGGGAGCGAGCGAGACGTTGAACGCGGCGCTGCGGGTCAAATCATTGATCGAATTGCTTTCGCGAACGGCCCCGGTATCGATGAAATTGTCGAGCGGCGTGTGCACGAAAGTGCGGTTTGCCACCACGTACACATACCAGGGCCCCGCCGCGGAAACGGGCAGCGGCACATTGACCGTCTGGCTGTAGCTCTCGCCCGGCGCCAGGTAGCTTGCATTCTCTGCGAAGATCGGCACGCCCAGCGGCTGAACCTGGATATTGAAGCCGTCCGTAAAGTCATTGCCGGTGAGCGTCAGGTCCGGACTCTGCGAAATAAATACCGCGTCGTACCACAGCGGCGCCTGCGTCGGCGCGTTGCCGTTATTCATGACGGTGTAAGTCACCGGCACGGTCGTGCCTGAAAGCACGCCGTCGCTTGGGGGAACGATCACGCTCACTTCCAGGTCAGGCAGCGGGGTCGTCTGGACGGAGATCGTGGCCGTGCTGGCGGTCGTGTTATCGGCGGCGCCAGGACCTTCGTTGACGGCGCCGTCGGCGTTGGCGCGAATGATCACATAATATTGCCCGGCGATGCCCGACAGATTGAAGTGCTGCGTGCGCGTGACCGACTGGCCCGCATCGAGCGCGTCGTTATAAGTGAACTGGCCGAGGAACATGGCGCTGTTGTCGAGCGTATTGCTCGTCGAAATCCAGACGTAATCCTTCCACGGGCCTTCCGCCGTCGCCGTGCCGTTGTTTTGATCGGTCCAACTGACGTTGAAGCCCTGCCCGGTCAGGCCGCTGGCCGGCACGACGATATTCGTCGGCGCCAGATCGG
>DASZUP010000370.1:0-11242 GCA_035547635.1 Pirellulales bacterium | reverse complement strand
CTCTGCGTTCACGTCCCTGCCGCCGCAGCCTGGAACCGCACGCCATGAAGCTCGCTCCATCTTCGACTCTCTGCATCTGCCTCGCCGTTGCTGCATTGGCATGCCTCGCCGTCGCCGACGACTCGCAAACCACCGTCTCCGCCGCCTCGCAAGACGAGCAGGGCGTTCTCGTTCACGCCGTGCTATCTCCCTACCAGGCGGGCGAAGCGCAAATCCGCATATTGCTGCCGGATGAACTCGACGCGACGGCAAAGTACCCGGTCGTATACGTGCTGCCGGTCGAAGCGAAGAACGAACATCGCTACGGCGACGGACTGCTGGAAATCAAGCAGCGGGATTTGCACAACAAGCATCGGGCGATCTTCGTAGCGCCGACCTTTTCGCATTTGCCCTGGTACGCCGATCACCCGACCGATCCGGAGATCCGCCAGGAGACTTATTTCCTTCAGGTCGTCGTCCCCTTCATCGACAAGACCTATCCGGTCGTTGCCGAAGCGAAAGGGCGTTATCTGCTTGGCTTCAGCAAGTCAGGCTGGGGCGCCTGGAACTTACTGTTGCGGCATGGCGATACGTTCAATAAGGCGTCGGCCTGGGACGCTCCGCTGATGATGGAGCGATTGGGAAAGTACGGCACGACCGGCATTCTCGCTACGCAAGAGAACTTTGAACCCCATCGCCTGGACAAACTGCTGCGCGCCCACGCGAGCGAGTTGCGAGATCGCTCGCGCTTGGTGCTGACCGGTTACGACAATTTCCGCGAGCATCACCAGCGGGCTCACGAATTGTTGAACGAGCTGAAAATCCCCCACATCTATCGCGACGGCCCGCAGCGAAAGCACGATTGGCACAGCGGGTGGGTCGCCGAGGCGCTCGAATTTCTGATGAGTGACGCGAAGTAGCGGGATTCGTAAGAATTCCGCCGGCTCATCAGAAACTGGCAGGACTCGCATAAAGAGCAATGAGCCGACGGGGCCCAATCAAATGATTCCCCCGAATGGCCTGCCACGGTCCCACACGGCTGCTAGAATTAGAAGTGAATCACGTGGCTTGCCCGTTCGACTGGAAATGCCCATGAGCACGATTGCCCGTCTCACGCTTGAACAATACAACCGGATCATAGAAGCGGGCGTCTTCGACTCAACCGAGCCACAGCACGTCGAATTCATCCATGGAGAGCTTCGCGAAATGACGCCCATGGGTTCGGCGCATTTGCGCGCCCTCAACGTTCTGGTCAATAAATGGGTCATGGGGCATGATCTGCCCAAAGGCGTTTGGGTGCAGGTACAAGGTCCTGTAACGCTACGCACCCAACGGAGCGTTCCCGAGCCCGACGTCTGCCTGGTCGCTGAGCAGGATGAGTCGAAGCCTCGCCCCGACGCCGATGACGTTTTTTTGGTCATCGAAATTGCCGAGAGCAGCCTGGAATACGACCGTGGCGAAAAGGCCGATCTCTACGCCGCCGCGGGCATTAAAGATTATTGGATCGTCAACCTGATCGATAAGGGCGTCGAAGTCCGGCGCGAACCGCGCGACGGTCGCTATCAAAGCGTCGAAACGTTCGGTCCCGGCGCCGAGATTCGCCCGCTGGCGTTTCCCGACGCAAAGTTGCCGGTCCGGATACTGTTTCCTTAGAATTGAATCACATCAGCGCCCCCATCGTCCGCTACAATAAAGTCAAGGGCCGCCAACCGCCAGTTATCTTCGTACAAGGCATGGCATGAGCACGTCCGTCCATTTCACGCTCGAACAATACGAACGGATGATCGAAGCCGGCGTCTTTGACACGACGAAGCCGGAACATATCGAACTCATCCACGGAGAGCTTCGCGAAATGACGCCGATTGGGACGGCGCATCAGCACGCCTTGAACGTGCTTGACAACGCATGGACGCGGAAGATTTCCATGCCTAAGGGCGTCTGGGTGCAAGCGCAATCTCCAATAACGATTCCCGACCAACGGAGTATGCCCGAACCGGACATGGTCTGGATCGCCGACCGAGATTATTCGCACAAGCGGCCCGATGCCGCCGACGTCTTTCTACTCATCGAGGTCGCTGAGAGCAGCCTGAACTACGACCGCGGCGAAAAGGCCGATCTCTACGCCGCGGCGGGCATCCAAGACTACTGGATCGTCAACCTTGTGGACCGATGCGTCGAGGTGCGCCGCGAGCCGCGCGACGGCCGCTATCAAAGCGTTGAAAGCTTCGGTCCTGGCTCCGAGGTCCGTCCGCTGGCGTTCCCGGAACTGGCGTTGCCGGTGGCGCTGCTCTTTGAGCGCGAATAAGCGGCGCCTCGCCGCCTTCGCACGCGAGGCTTGACAGGAGAATTGTAAGACGGCCCTGGACCGAATGGAATTTGTGATGAGCACCATCGCACGGCTGACGCTCGAACAATACGACCGGATGATCGAAGCTGGAGTATTCGATGCTACGAAGCCGGAACGCATCGAACTCATCCACGGGGAGCTTCGCGAAATGACGCCGATGGGATGGTCGCATATAAGCGCAATGGACGCGCTGTTGAATTATTGGGCCATGCGGATTCCGAGGCCTCACGGCGTGTTGGTTCGCATTCAAAGCCCTTTAGGGTTTCCGGTACAACGAAGCGCCCCGGAACCAGACATGGCCTGGATTGCCGATCGCGACTATTCGAGCAGGCGCCCTGATGCGGCCGACGTTTTCCTAGTCATCGAGGTCGCGGAGAGCAGCTTGGACTACGACCGCAGCGAAAAGGCCGATCTCTATGCCGCGGCGGGCATCAAAGACTACTGGATCGTCAACCTTGTTGACAAGTGCGTCGAGGTGCGCCGCGAACCGCGCGACGGGCGATATCATAGCGTTGAAAGCTTCGGTCCCGGCGCCGAGGTCCGGCCGCTCGCTTTTCCCGAGTTGGCGTTGCCGGTTCGATTGCTGTTTCCCGAAGCGTGACATTCTTTGATTCGAAGTTGCGATCGACGTGAGACTCTTCCCGCCTTACTCTGACCCCGCTTCTTTGCCCGCCTGAAACTGAGCTTAGCCAAACTTGATGAACGCTTCCCCCTCTCCCCGCATCGCCGTGATTGGCGGCGGCATTTCCGGGCTGGCGGCTGCGCACCGCCTGATGGAGCTGGAACCCCTACCTCAAGTCACGCTGTTCGAGGCCAGCGATCGCTTGGGCGGCGTGCTGCAAACCACTCGGCGCGATGGCTACCTGCTCGACCATAGCGCCGACAACTTCATCACCAACGTGCCGTGGGCGCTCGATCTGTGCCGACGCGTTGGCTTTGCGGATGAACTGGTCCACACGCGCGAGGCGGGGCGCCGGGCGTTTGTGGTTCACAAGAGTAAGCTGCAGCCCGTGCCCGCAGGCTTTTCATTGATGGCGGCGGCCAAAGCCTGGCCGGTGCTGACGACGCCGATCTTGAGCCTGAAGGGCAAGCTGCGACTGGCGCTGGAGTATTTCATCTCGCGGCGCACCGACGAAAGCGACGAGAGCCTGGCCTCGTTCGCCCGGCGGCGGCTGGGCAACGAAGCTTTCGAGCGTCTCGTGCAGCCGCTGGTGGCCGGCATCTACACGGCCGATGCGGAGAAGCTGAGCCTGAGCGCCGCGTTGCCTCGTTTTCGCGAAATGGAACAGCAGCATGGCAGCTTAATTCGTGCCGCACGGTTCGAGGCCAGGCGGGGCTCGGGCGCCGACAAACAGGCCAGCGGCGCCCGCTACAGCCTGTTCGTGGCCCCAAAAGAAGGACTGGCAAGCCTGGTGCAAGCCATCGTGCGTCGGCTGCCCGACGGCTGCGTGCAACTCTGTTCGCCGGTCGAACGCCTGGCCCGCGGAGCAGGCGACGCTTGGAAGTTGTGGGTCGAAGGGCGCGAAGAACCGCAAACATTCTCCAGTGTGATCGTCGCCTCGCCGGCGCCGGCCGCGGCGAAGTTGCTGCAAGACGTCGACCAGCAACTGGCGGACGACCTGGGACGAATCCCTTACGCTGGCGCGGCCATCGCGCTGGTCGGCTATCGCCGCGAGCAGATCGCCCATCCGCTCGACGGGTTCGGCTTTGTCGTGCCGGAGATCGAACGGCGCCAGATTCTGGCGGCCAGCTTCAGCAGCAAGAAGTTCGACGGCCGCGCGCCGGAAGGCCGCGTGTTGATCCGCGTCTTCTTCGGCGGCGCCGGGCGGCCCGAGCTGGTCGATCTGCCGGAAGATGAACTGAAGCAGGTTGTTTGCAACGAACTGGGCGAGTTGCTGGGCGTGACGGGCGAGCCGGAACTGTTCGAAGTCTGCCGCTGGAAAGGCAAGATGCCTCAGTATCACCTGGGGCACGTCGAGCTTGTCGGCCGCATCGAACAGCGTGCAGCCGCCTTGCCCGGCTTCGCTCTGGCCGGCAACGCCTATCATGGCGTCGGCATCCCCCAATGCATCCAGAGCGGCGAGCAGGCCGCGGAGCGACTGGTCGAACAATATCGAGGCGGCTAACCTGCTCGCGATCTTAACAGCCGAAGCGCGCTTCTGCCTGACGGCCGCCGAGAGCTGAAGCAATGCGTGAGATTGCAAATTGTGAAGAAACTTGGCGGAGCTACTCGGCCGGCTCCGCCGTGGCTGCTATCGGCAATTCGAAACAGGCCATCTCCTCGCCGTTGCGCACATACAGTCGCCCATGCGCGATGACGGGATGATTCCAAGTCTTGCCGGAGACGACCTCGATCCGGCTCAGCTCGACGCGCTTCTTCGGTTGGGCCTCCACCAGCGCCGCTTCCCCGGTCTCGGCGAGCACCAGCAACAGCCCCTGGTCAGCCAGCAGCAGCACCTGACCGTTGCCGTATCCGCGCACCCGCCAACGGACCTTGTTCTGCTTGATGTCAAAGCAGAGAAAGATCGGGCCGTCGAACCCGTAAAGCTGGTCGCCATACACGACGAAATCATTGTAATACGGCTTGAACTGCTTGCTGGTCCAGACTTCCTCGATCGGCCATTTGCTCCCGTCATGAGCCACTCGAATCCGTCGCGTCCCGAAACCCATCCCCGTGCCGATGAGAATGTCGCTCTCATTGAGCACCGCCGGCTGCACGATCCGCGGAACCTCATCCGTCTTCCAGTCGTGCGTCCATATCGCCTTCCCGGATTCGGGATCCAATGAAATCAGCCCGGTATCAGTGGCCATCAGGAGCTGCTCAACGCCGCCCAGCGTCGCCGCCTGTGTTGACGCATAGCTGTGCATCCCTTCGCCCGCTGTCCAGGCCAGCTTTCCGGATTCGGCATCATAGGCCAACACGCTCTTGCCAGACGGTCCGCCGGCGAAGACTGTGACGAGGCCATGAGCCACCAGGGGCGAGCCGGAGAAGCCCCACTGCGGAAGCTTGGCGCCAGAGTCTTTCGCAATATCTTGCGTCCAAAGCGCCTTGCCCGTCGCCGCGTCCAGGCAGCTCAGAGTTCCGTTGGCGCCCTGCGCATAAATCTTGCCGTCATGGAACTGCGGCGTTCCTCGCGGCCCCGGCCCCGCGACGACTTCCGTGAATCGAGTCTGCTCCGCATGCCGCCAGCGCTCGTCGCCCGTATCGGCGTCGTAACAGACGACCAATTCTTCATCGCCGCGCTGCTCCTGGGTGAAAAGCCGCTTTCCGACGACCGCAAATGACGACCACCCCGGTCCAATCCGGCGGCTCCAGAGCTGCTTGGGCGGCGTCTGCTTCCAGTCCGTTGCGATGGCAATGCCGATCACTCGGCCGTCGCGGTTAGCGCCCCGAAAGCCCGGCCAATCGCCCGGCTGCAGTTCAATCTCGTCAGCGACGTACTCGGTGACAGTCGGAGACGCCGGCTCCGGGCTCCGGCTGAGGTCGGCCAAGAGCGTCTCCTCAGGCGTCGGCGTCCATCGCCAGTTGAACGTGCTGCGGAAGGCGCCATCCATGCCGTCGACTCGCAGCAGCGTGAACGCGCCGAATGTCAGCGTTAGCGCCCCAATCAACAGCGTCCTGCGCCACGGCCACGCCATCCACGTGCTCACGGTCAGCCAACCAACCCACGCTGAAGCAACAGCGGGCAGGGCGTACAGCATCAGCGCCATGGGCGGAAAGTCCTCGCCGCAGATAGCGACCGTCGCGGCAGCCAGCGCCGCGTAAACTCCCACAAGCAGCGCCCGATCGCTCCAGCGAACACGGCTGAACAGCAGCCACCACATCAGTAGACCTACCGTGGCCGCCAGGGGTGCAATAATAAATGCGACGAAGAACTTCGTCCGCGATGCTTCACCCGTGTTGCCCCAGATCCGCACCGCCCAGAGCGCAACGACGACGGCGATGCCGGGCCAGAGCCTCACTGCGGGCCAGGTTGTTTTTGCAGGCGTGGGGGCTGGATTAGCTCCGGCTTCCGCAGAGTTCGAATCGTCGCTCATGGCGCGCTCCTGACATTCTGTCCTTCAGCAAAACGCAAACAAGTGAACCGGTACACTATATAACAGTACTCATTTTTTCGTCAACCTCGATTCGGCGGGCGGCAACGATTAAACTGGCGTTTATGCAATCGCCTGAAGAAATCGCCCTTTTAATGTCGGAGTTTGGCAAAGCCTATACGCGCAAACTGTTTGCGGAGGTCGGACGGGCTGGCACCACCCCTGCGCGGGCCCGGCTGCTGATGGTCCTGCAATGCCGCGGCTCCTGCAAAATGTCGGAGATTGGCGCGGAGCTCGGCGTCACGCCGCGCAACGTCACCAAACTGGTTGACGGTCTCGAAGCGGAGCGCCTCGTGATCCGCGAACAACACCCGGAAGACCGCCGGGCCACTTTGATCCGCCTGACCGCTCAAGGCATGCTGGTCTGCAAGGAAAGCGCGATGGCCAACCATGCCGTCATCGCCTCGATCTTTCAGCAGCTTTCCGCCGCCGACCGCAAGCACTTGGGCCGCATTCTGCAGCAGCTCATCGAAATCTTGCAGGCGGAGTCTCCGCCCGCGCCTCGCTCGAAGAGTGGTTGAGGAATGATTGGGCGTGCTGCTCGAATGGCGCTATCCGGAGTCGAAATTCAACGGCGCCGAATCCTCTGACGCCGCCGTGAAAGACGTCAGTTCCATCAAGAGCAAGGCTATTCTGACGACGCCGGACTCGGTCCAGAAGGTGATGGACTTCTACCGCAAAAAGCTGAATGTTGACTCCGAGGGCAAGAACCTGGACGAGAAAGAAGGCGAACGGAAAACGACCGAACGATCCGTCTTGATTCAAGACGTTTCGAGCGACCGATCAAATGTGTACGTCTGCACTATTTGCCGGCGGCGGCGGGAGACGCTTGCTCGATGCGGTAAAGATGCGTCTTGGTGCGGTGAAACAGGGCTTTGCCGGCGATGGCGGGAGTGGCCATGCAGCCGGCGTCGAGATGGTTGGTGGCCAACAACTCGAACTTCCGGCCCGCGGCGATGACGTGGCTCTCGCCGTCTTCGCTGTTGACGTAGATGTGGCCTTCGGCGTACAGCGGCGAAGAACTGTAATTGCCGCCCAGACGATGCTTCCAGATCAATTCGGCCGTTTTCGCGTCGAGACACGTGACAATGCCCGCCTCGTTGAGCATGTAAAGCAGATCGTCGACCAGCAGCGGGGCGCAGCGCAGCGGCGTGCCTTGCTGGAACTTCCAGACCACGTGACTCTCTGTGACGTTGCCGCGGCCGTTGGGACGCACTGCAAACTGCTTGAAGCCCCCGGCGGCTGTGTTGATGAAGATCAGGCCCTGGCCGAACAGAGGAGGCGCTGCTGCGTTCATGCCGCCGTGCTGCACCTTCCACAGTTCTTCGCCCGTGGCGGGGGCGTAAGCAATGGTCGCCGCTGCTGAAGGGCTGACCAATTGGGTCTGGCCGCCGGCCGTGATTACCGTCGGCGTGCCGTAGGCCTTCTTGTGATCGCCGTTGTCGGTGCCGTAATCGATATTGCGGTCCTTCTGCCAGACCGTTTTACCCGTCGTCTTGTCCAGAGCGACGACGTATTGCTGGTCGAAGCCGTCGAACGTCAGGAACAGCAAGTTGCCGAACACGACCGGGGAAGAGCCGGCGCCGCGGTGATGGTTGCAGGGAAAATCCTGCCGGGCCCAGATCGTATGCCCGTCGGTCGTGTCGAGACAGGCCGTGCCGTGACTGCCGTAGTGGACGTAGAGCCGCCCGGCTTCAATCACCGGAGTCGAAGACGCATAACTATTGAACGGGTAGCAGAATTGCGGTTGTTCAACGTCGAACACGAGTACGTCGCGGACGATCTCGCCCGTCTCACGGTTGATGCAGACGGCCGAGAGCCGCTTGCCATCCTCGGTGGCATTGGTCGCCCAAACCTGATCGTCCCAGACGACGGGTGACGACCAGGCCTTGCCGGGCAGGGCCGTCTTCCAGCGGATGTTCTCCGTCTCGCTCCAATGGATCGGCAGCCCGGTGGCATCGGAGACGCCGGCGCCCTGCGGACCGCGGAATTGAGTCCACCGCTCGCCGGCGGCAGCGCTGACGCCGAAGCTCAGCAACGCGCAGAACATCAAGGTACGCATAGATTTCCAGCCCTTGCCTGGTGGTAAACGAACGGCCGTCGCGGGCCGAGCTCTGATTCTAACCAGCCGCCCAAGCCGGCGCCAAACGGTCCGTCAAGCTGATCTTTTTCGTTTCTCGCTATTTGTACACAATAGACCGCCTCCACGATCGAGTCACAGGGACGTGCTGATGTCGCTACGGACGGTTTCCCCCGCGCCATGCGCGCTGATTGTCATCTCCTTGAGCCTGCTGTGCGGCGCCGCCGCGCCGGCTGCCGGCGAGCCGACCGAGGATCTGACCGACTTGCCGCCCGGCCGACCGGTGCAGGTCGAAGTGAGCGCCGAGTTATCCCAAGTCTCGCAGATTGACGACCACGAGGAAAAATTCGAGATCGAGTTCTTCCTGTACCTGAGCTGGCGCGATCCGCGGCTGGCCTTCGATGCCCGCGAGGAAGGACGCGACAAACGCATCGTGGCGGTCGACAAGATCTGGACGCCCCAGCCTCAACTCATGGACGATCTGGAAGTCGAAGTGCAGTCGGGCGGCAAGGCCCACGTGCGCGCCGATGGCACGGTGCTTTACCGGCAATACTACCGCGGCGCCATCGCCAGCAACTTCGACCTGCACGAGTTTCCCTTCGACCAGCATACCTTGACGGTCAGCGTTGAGGAGTCCGCCGGGGACGTCAGCGAGGTGGTTTACAAGGCCGGTGAGAGTTCGATCCGTGAAGGCACGCGCGTCGCGCCGCACGGCTGGAACTTGCTGGGCACGTCCGCTGCGGTGATTACGGCCAGGTATCCGCGGCAGAACGAAAGCTACTCGCGACACGTACTTCAGGTCGACGTCAAGCGCGACCCGCACTATTACTGGTGGGCGATCGTGTTGCCGCTGTTGCCGATCGTGGCCACCTCCTGGTCCGTGTTCTGGATGGACCCGAAGGAATTCAATTCTCAGGTGGGCGTCGGCGTGACGGCCATTTTGACCGTGGTGGCCTACCGCATCACGATTGATTCCAGCCTGCCGCCGCTGAGCTACATGACGCGGATGGATTACTTTCTGCTGGTGTGCCAGCTTTTCGTGTTTGCCGCGTTTTTGCTGTCGGTGGCGGTGCACGTTTGCCATTCGCTCGATACGCCGGCCATGGTCTCCCTGGCACATCGCATCAGCGTCGCCTGCCGCTGGGCGCCGCCGCTGTTGATGACCGCGTCCTGCGTATTGCTGCTCGTGCTGCGTCCCGGGCTGGCCATGTCGATCCTCGGCGGCGCCTTGCTGCTGATGTTGCTTGCAACCAGGCCGACGTTGGGTCGGCTGATACGCTGGACGCACGCAATCCTGCACCCCGAAAAGCTCGTGGACAAGCCGGTCCAAATCCGTGAATGCTTGCTGAAAGGTCCGACGCGACCGCCGGCCAAGGCGGGACAACGCCCGTAGCGGAATCGGTGACGATTCCGAGCCCTGTAGCAAGCGCTCGGGACTCTCATGCCTTTCCGACGTGGGGATTTGGCCAGACGCTAATTCGCTTGGCCGCGAATCAGACCGGGCTGCACGTCGAGATCGAGTTCTTCCGCCAGCCCCGCCTTGAGCCGCTCGATGGCAATGGCGCCCATCACGGCGTTATCCGTGCAAAGCTCGAACGGCGCAATATAAACGCGAACGCCTTCTTCGGCGCCCACATGGACCAACCGCTCGCGCAACCGGCGGTTGGCCGCCACGCCGCCGCCGACGCACAGACTGCGCGAGCCGGCGATTTTCAATGCTTGACGCGACTTGGCGGCGATCACGTCGACCACCGCCTCTTGAAAGCTGGCTGCCAGGTCGGCCACCGTTTGCCGCGGCAGCGCGGCGGCATCGGTCGTGAGCGAACCGGCGCCGAAAGCCTCGTAACGGACGGCGGTCTTCAAACCGCTGAAGCTGAATTCCAACCGGCCTTCATCATGGATAAACGAGCGGGGAAAGGCGTAAGCCGCCGGGTCGCCTTGCTCGGCCATGTTCTGGATGGCGGGCCCGCCAGGGTACGGCAGACCCAGCATGCTGGCGACTTTGTCGAACGCCTCGCCCGCCGCGTCGTCAATCGTGCCGCCGAGTAACTCAAAGTCGAGCGGACCGGAGCAGCGGTACAGGCTGGTGTGGCCGCCGCTGACGATCAGGCCGATGGACGGGAAGACCTCGTCGCCATAGGCCAGTCGGCAGGCATAGATATGGGCGTGGAGATGATTGACGGCCACCAGCGGCACATCGAGCGCGACGGCCAGCGCCTTGGCGGCCGACAAACCGACCAGCAGCGAGCCGGCCAGTCCGGGCATATTGGCGACGGCGATGGCGTCCAGTTCGGCCAGGCGAATGCCCGCTTGCCGCACGGCCTGGTCGATGACCGGAATGATCCGTTCGAGATGAGCCCGCGAGGCGATTTCAGGAACCACGCCGCGAAACCGTTGGTGCAAGGCGTCCTGCGAAGCGACCGACGCGCCTAACACCTCAAGGCGGTCGGTCACGACGGCCGCCGCCGTTTCGTCGCAGGTCGTCTCCAGGGCGAGAATCTTCACTTGGCCTTGGCCAACTCGCCGCTGAGGTAATCCAGCGCCTGCTGCAGTTGCCGGTCGATCACCTTGCCGGAAGCTTCGGCTGCGGAATCGGCCGTCTTGGTTTCGCCCGTGTCGGTGGTTTCCTTCTTGGCGGCGTCAGGCTTCGCTTTACCGGCCTGGGACGCATCGGATTCTTCGGCGGAAGGCTTGGCCTCGCCCGACGGCTTCTCGCCGTCCGCCTTGGCCCCTTCCGCCTG